>JASHWM010000067.1 GCA_030044075.1 Candidatus Rhabdochlamydia sp.
AAGGCGGGCAAAAACCCTCCTTCGGCTGTGACGACAGGAAGGGCAAGCATGCCAACCCCTATCGTAGTCCCCGCAATAAGGAGAGATCCTCCGACAACGTGACCAAATGACCTGAAAATATGCATATTTGTTAAATCTTTGAGTGATTAATTTAACATGTAATGCATATTGATATTTTTTTCTTCGATATTTTAATAAGCGAGGAAATTTCACATATTAGAAGTATCAACCAAGCTTCTTAGAAGGCCTTTTTTATCTAGCTTGACGACCCATATTTCGTGGTCATCACGCCCATAGGAAACCCATATGTAGTCTTCCTCCACGATATATCCGCAAGGGAATACCGCTTTGACAGGTTTCCAGTATGGCTTAAAGCCCGTCTCTACATAAAAATCTTCTCCTACGATGGGCTCAGGGCTGATCTTTGTAATCTCAAAGGGAGGCTCAAGGTTAAAGGTATATGCCCCCATGAAATAGTGGAGCATTTTCGTTTTGTTTGAATTGAGTGTGGCCATTGACTGTGACGAATGAAAAAAAGCGAGGTATTGTCCATCCACCTCTAGCGCGGGCGTTCCGCCTCTTAGGAGGCCCCAGTTCCAACCAGCAGCCCGACTTGTTGAGGCGATGGTTTGACACTCCCCCCGCCCAAAAAGGGGACGAAAAATTTTATGGGGCTGGAGGCTATAGGCGAGGAGGAGGTTGCCTTTGTAATCAAAAGGGACCCAGCTCTTTTCCCTAATGTCCTTGCTTTCCCCCTCATATCGAGAAATGCGCTCGATATTTTCCATGGCAAACTTTTCACCATCGTAAATAAGCTCTGCGATATGGATCCTGAAGCCGCCTTTCGAAATTTTCTTGTCGATGTTGTCATCGTAGACAATAAAAAGTCTGTCCCCGACAGTGAGAAGCCTGGCATCTTCCGCCCTTGATGGAGAAGAAAATTGTCCTTCACGTGTGTTAAGGACCTGGGGCTCCCCGATCGGAGTAAAATCATCATCAAGCCAGATAAGGCCAAGCAGTGAAGTAAATGATGATTTCCGATCGGGGATCAGGCGGAAGCTCATCAATAGAGACCCCTTCCACCTGATGATCGATGCATTTAAAGCTTCCGGATAGTCTTCGATCTCGATCTTTTTTGTTTCAAGGACAAAGTCCTGCTTCATTTTCTCAAGATCGATAAACTCCTCGGATGATAAGCCAGGACAAACGCATTGGAACAAAATGAGCGCAAGGCTACACCAAATTGCTTTTGAAAAGTCCATGGACATCTAGAGGCTATCTCTTACTCCTTCACGCAAGTCACGGGAATTAAACTCTGCATGAGCTTCTGCCTGTCGAGTTTTGCAATCCAGATCTCATGATCTTGCCTTCCGTACGATACCCAAATGTAATTGTCATCGAAAACAAACCCGCAAGGGAAAACAACATGCAGCGGCTTCCATGTCGGGTGCTCTTTGCCATGGTAGAACCCTTTTCCGACAATTGGGCTTGGACTAATAGATGTAATGGAAAAAGGAGGCTTAGATGAAAATGTGTAGGCTCCCATAAAATAATGGGAAATTTTTTGACCTTTGGAATGCACGGACTTCATCTCAATTGAGGAGTGAAAAAAGGCGAGGTACTGGTTGTCAACAAAAAGCGCTGGAGATCCTCCTCTAAGGGCGCCCCAAGTCCATTTCATCGATCCTTTGGATGATCCGACAGTCTCGCACCTGCTAGTTCCTGGGACATATTGGAAGACTTTGTGAGGCTGAAGGCTGTATTCAAACATCAAATTCCCCTCATAGTCAAAAGGAGACCAGTTTTTCTCCCATCTTTTTTCGTTTGTCGTTTCATAATGTACCAAACACACAGCCTCATCTGCATAAAACTCCTTACCATCAAAGTGGACCTTTGCAAAAAAGATCCTAGGAATTTGACCAATCATCGGGATATAGAGCTTGTTGCTGTAGACAATATAGAGATCGCCATCGACTGTGACAAGCCTTGGGTCCTGCTGCGGGATCCCTGATAAATAATGGTTGGTAGGGATATCAAGAATTTGAGGAGAGCCAACTACACGAAAATTATCGTCGAGGACTGCAAGGCCGATGTCGTTTGTCGAGCGGTTCTTGGGGATCCGCAAGAGTGAGAGAGTTTCCTCATCGTCCGGATCGCAGGAAGCCAGTTCATAGCTCCCTACCCTATAGCACATAAGAAATTTTCCATTCCAACGGATGATGGAAGGGTTAAATGCATCGGGACAGTCAGGGATGTGGATCTGTCTTGTCTCCAGGACAAAATCCTGCTTCATATCTTCTAGGTCTGGAAGATCATCAGAATAAACAGAAGAGGAAAGGGCCGCAAAGAAAATAAAAGAACAAGAAAGCCACTTATTGAATAGAGAAATCTGTATTTTCATAGATTATGCCTTTATAAAAGTTAGGTTTAGTAAAATGAACACTTGGCCATAGGTCAAATGGAAATGCTTCGTAGAGTTTTTCAAGGTCGCAGCTAAAGGGGGGCTCTCCACCCATTTGCACTGCCTCATCAACAGATGCTGCAAATTCAAAATGTGGCCTGCCCGTGCCATGATAATAATCTTGAAATTTAAAAATCTTCTCATTTTCGGTGACTCTGAGCAACCTTGCAGGTATGCCAAAAGCTTCTGCAACAATAATTCCATGAAGGGTGGAAGAAATCACGAGCTTACTGTCTAAAATTTTCTCAATGATATCTAGCCATGATTCGCTTGCGTAAACGACATTTTCATATTCCGATTTAGGGAATAGATGGGTCTCAGAAAAATGAGGAATGATTACATACTCGTGTGTTGGCTCTTCCCTTTTTTTGAACTCCGGGAAAAAAAAGGGAAGCAACAGTGCTGGGTCCCCATATATTTCAGGACAGTCGATATTAAAATGATCCTTTAAAAAGGCCCGGGTCAAAGGCCCTCTGACAGCGCGCACATCGAGCTTGGAGAATTTATAGTCGCTTTTGAGCAAAGTCTTTCCATTGATCCCGGAGCCCCAAATAACATCATTATCTGCTGCGAAGTAAAAGATCGAACCGATAGCCAGGAGCTTTCTTTCATCTACCTTCTTTTTCACATAAACGCGGATTGGCCTTCCGACGATCCTTTCCAAGAGCTTAAGGGAAAGATAGTCCCCAAAGTTAGTAAACGACTGCTGTTTCCAATAATACAGAGGGAGCCCTTCCTCTGAGACTGTCCTTGGAGTTTCTTGTGGAAAGATTTCAAATGTTGTCCCAAAAAGCGCTGAAAAAATGAGCAACTTGCAAAATGAAATCTTTCTAAAGGAATTCCTGGGCATAATTTAGTTTAGAAAAAATTGTTTTTGAACGACACTTTACAGTGGGCTTAAAAAAAAATCAATCTTTGATCTTCAGTGAATTGCACAAAAAAATAGCGGCCCTATTCCTCTCTAAACACGTTCTTAAAAGAAGATAATGAAAAACTTCGAATGTCCTATCTGTTCAATTGACAGCGAATTCATAACATCCCTATATGTAGGCTCAGCAGATCTTAAAAAAGGTAGAAGATGACAACCTTTGATGCCCATGCGCAAGCTGTTGATCAGTTAAGAAGAAAGATTAGAGAATATTACCTGAGCAGTTCTCCCAAGACCCATTTGTCCTTGCGCTACCAAAAAGGGCATTCCAATACAACTCGGACGAAGTCTTACAAAAATAGCAACCATAGGCTTGATCTATCCTCGCTTGACCATATCATCAAGGTCGATGTGCAAAAACAGACTGCGCAGGTAGAGCCAAGGGTCACTATGGAGCAACTTGTAAAGGCTACCCTTCCTTTTGGACTTGTTCCAAAAATTGTTCCGGAGTTCAAAGGGATCACAGTCGGCGGCGCCATCATGGGCGCAGCAGCAGAAAGCACTGCTCACAAGTGGGGGGTATTTAATGACATCTGCACAGGCTATGAGATCATCTCTGGAGATGGGACCTTGCTTACAGCATCTTCTCAAGAGAACCGGGATATCTATTATGGGATAGCAGGGTCTTATGGGTCTTTTGGGACTCTTGTATCCGCAGATGTTTCCCTCGAAAAAGCAAAAAGTTATGTAAAGCTCAAGTACCATATTTTCTCGAGCCCAAGGAAAGCAATTGAACTGATCCGACACCTTTCCCGGATGGAAAGCTCTCCTGAGTTCATCGATGGTATTGTCTTTTCAAAGGACCTCGCAGTTATTATTGAAGGAACCATGCAGGACAGGGCCGATCATGGGATCCCATTCTTTTCACTCAAACCCCTTCATGCCGAGTGGTATTACCAGCACGTCAAGAATATTGGGATCCATTCCGACAAACAAGTTCAGGAAGAGATGATGACTTTAGAAGATTACCTTTTCCGCTTCGACCAGGGCGCATTTTGGATGGGCTCCTATCTATTTGATACGCATCTTACAACCAGGCTGATCGGAGAGGGCATCCTTAAACTTATGAAAAATAAAACTATCACCGAGGATGAAATCAAAAAATCCTCAGCGATCACAGGCCCCTCATCTTTTTGGCGGTTTATCTTGCATCCCATCATGAGGAGTCAGTACTTATGGGGAATCCTTCACAAAGCGGAAGAATGGGTACAGGAGAGGATCATCATTCAGGACTTTTGCATCCCGGAGAGCAAGGCAGCAACTTTCCTTGAGGAAAGTTTGACAGATCCTGGTACGTTCCCTCTTTGGCTCTGTCCCATTAAAGGGACAACAACCCCCCAGATCTTTTCCCCCCACCTTCTTACGGGTGAGAACAAAGATCCTTTGTTCATCAATATCGGCATTTATGGCCTTCCCTCTTATTACGCGCCTATTCGGGACGTTACCAGGAAACTGGAGAGAAGAACCAAAGAGTCCCTAGGAAGGAAAGTGCTCTATAGCCGCTCCTATTATGAGCCGGATGAGTTTTGGGAGATCTACTCCCGCAAGGACTATGAATCTCTCAGGGCCAAGACCTTCGCCAAAGGGGTCTGGAATGAAATTACAGATAAAGTTCTTTCCATTTAATTTAATTAATGTAGACAATTAATTTAATTTTATTTTAATGTGAAATTAGAATGATTAATAAAGAAATAACATGGAAAGAAGCAACAGGATTAAAAATTACATTAATTCTGTCTTTGCAAAAGAAGATCAAATTCTTGTAGAGATCAAAGAAAGAGCAAAAAAAGAAGGCATTCCTTCCATCCATGTTCCCCCAGGTATTGGAAAACTCCTCTACTGCTTAACAAAAATCCATTCTCCACAAAAAATCCTAGAAATTGGAACTCTCGCAGGCTATAGCACCATATGGATCGCGCGGGCGCTCTCAGAAAATGCGAGGATGATCTCACTTGAGATCAACCCAGAATATGTTGCAATTGCAAACAAACACCTCGCTTTTGCAAACCTTGATAAAAAGGTGGAGGTTCGAATAGGAAGAGCCTCTGATCTTATGGACCATATGATCGTAAAAAATGAAGGGCCTTTTGATCTTGTCTTTATAGATGCCGACAAGAAACACTACCCTCTTTATTTTGAAAAAGCCTTGCGCTTAAGTCGATCAGGATCGCTTATTCTTTGCGACAACCTGATCCCAAAAAACGAGGAAATATACGATCCTCAGTCTCTTAACCCTGAACCCAAAGGAGCCTATCAATTCAACCAAATGATCGCTACCCACCCGCGGATAGAATCGATCCTTGTCCCTACAATTGGTTCTGAAAGACTCGATGCATTTGGAATTTTCATTGTGCGATAAAAATGGATTTTCCGTGAAAGAGGTCTTTCAGAATAAACTGGAATAATAATTTATTAATCGAGGAACTAAAGTGAAAGGAATCAGCCACATTACTTTGATCTGCAAAGATATCAATAAAACAGCCCAATTGTTCAATATTCTTTTTGATGCAATAGAAGTGTATAGCAGCGACAAAAAAAACTTCTCCGTCTCCAAGGAAAAGTTTTTACTTGTCGGCGACCTGTGGGTTGCATTGATGGAAGGAAACCCCATAGAGCGTTCCTATAACCATATTGCTTTCCAAGTCGCAGAAAAAGACCTGTCCCTTTTCAAGGCAAAACTAAAAGCCCTTGAGCTGGAAATTCTCCCTGGAAGGCCGCGCCATCCATTGGAAGGAAATTCCATTTATTTTTATGACTACGATAACCATTTGTTTGAACTTCATACCGGTAGCTTGATGACTCGGTTGCACTATTATCAGGTCGTAGAGCATGAAATGGAATCATCCTTAGAAAAAAGCAGGGTTTAATTTTTGGACCCATTTTGGTATCATCGCCTCTTACATCCTAAAGGAAGGCGGACATGGAGACAAAAAAAGAAAAGCTAGAAAAGGCCCATATTGTTGGAATTGAGCTTAGAACATCCTACAAAGAGGGGCGTTACCAAAGGGAGATCCCCCTTCACCTGGAAAGATTTTTCAAAGAAGGGATTTTAGAGAAAATCCCCTGCCGGATAAGCGACAGCATCTATGTCCTTTATACAAGCTATGAAAGCGATTATAAAGGGACTATTCCTGCATCATCGGATGCGCCGTCTCCTCGCTGGGAGACCTTCCAAAGGGGCTTGTATCAAAAGAGATCGGAGGAGACGAGGACTATACAGTCTATACTGCCAAGGGGGCCTTTCCAAAATCCATCATCGATCTTTGGCAGTTTATTTGGAATTCCACGATCAAGCGGGCCTATTCCACAGACTTTGAGGTATACCCTGTCGACTTCCACCCTGAAAAAAATCCAGAGGTAAAGGTCTACATCGCAACAAAAAAGTAGATAGGCTTCTTACCCGGAAATCGCGGTAGGGATATCCCAATGAAGATTGGCAAGGCGCTCTCTAGCTTCTTTAACGGTAATCCTGTTTTCAGGATCGACCTCGAGCAGGCCCTTCACTACTGTGATAGGAGAATCTTCTCCGGCTGCTTCAAAAGGCCACCAGTTTTCTGGCAGCTGGATTAAGCCGTCAATAAAACCTTGTTCACTCTCAAACCATGGAAGAGGGTGCTCTTTGTTTAAGCCGAGCGTTTCATAAAGGATGCACCCGAGCGACCAAGCGTCCAATTTTTCTGTGGTCGCTTCAGCAATGTGAGGGTTCATACGCCCATTTTTGCGAAAAGCTTTGGCAAGCTCAGGCGAAGTATAGCCTTCTGTCGTCGAATAAAAAGTCTTACCACTGGGTTCATTGCTTTTGCAAGCGGTCCCAAGGTCAGCTATCACGGGAACTAGCATGTCGTCAACAATTCGAAGAAGAATATTTGCGGGCTTTAAATCCCTGTGAATATATCCAAGGTCGTGGAGAGTGGCCACTCCCTCGATCAAACCCTCAAAAATTATCTTTTGATTTTCTGTAGATGTGATCTTTTTATTGCTGAACGCTCTTGCTAAGTCGCCTCCTTCGCAAAATTCCAGGAAGAGGCGGTGTTTTTCAGGTTCTTCATCAAATCCAGCTTCTTCATTCGGATAAACTGCGTGGTCTATTAGTTGTACGAAATGATCATCTCCCCTGACCATCTCGAGCATCTGGACCTCGTCATCAACGAACTTCAATCCCGCCGATGCAACGACCTTTCCTGAAATGAGATCAACAGCTGTAGTGACAACTTTAGAAGAGCCGGTTCCAAGAGATGTATCTTCTGCTTTCTTTCGGTTTAAGAGAACAAAGATATGGCCAGTGCGCGTAAAAACAAGGGACCTTGCCAGCTCATTAGTTGGGTGGACGATTGTATCCATTTCAGATCCTTCTTCAATGGCAGCTTGTAAATAGGCGTGCGAATGTTCCGTCGCAAATGCAGAGAGCCTTCCGGCCTGGCTAGAGGTAATGCATGGAGAAAAACGCCGCATGATCCGGTATAGGTCATTTCCATCGACGATTGGACCATTTAGAGAAATTTTTGAAAGAGATTCGCCGCTACTTTCATTAAAGTTCTCAGATGAAGAAACCGATACGCTTGGAGAAGCAGATAAACTTGCCATCGCAAGCTTGGTTTCCACACTCTCTACACTGCCAGATGCATCCAAATTGGTCGTTTGGAGCCTTCTTGCATTGAAAGGATCATTTATCTTTTCTAAACCCATAATATTATAAAAGTTATATGATTATTAATATTAATTATATCATAAACATTGTTTTAATTATAAATTTAATTTGAAAATAAAATCAAAAGACACTAACAATTAAATAATTACGAAATTAAAAACACAAGATACTGACTATTAATCTATTAGAAGAATCAGAGTTGAAAAATTCATCCATCAAGTTCATTTTCAATGGATTATGGTTATTTCTTTTGAAAGATCACATGGAGGACGCTTCTTTGGTATTCCTTGCCATACATGGGGCTAGTGCTTGAGGCCTTCTCTGCTTGGCAGACGGTGAAAAGATCGGAAAACTCTTCGATCAGCTCCTCTAAAGAATACAGGAAGGAAGGGAGCTTCGAATAGGGATCTATGATCTGCTTGCGGCCGCTTCCCTTCTCCAGGAAGGAGCCATAGAACCCGTCATCGTCCGCTGCCAGGCTGATCAAAAAATAGCCCTTATCCTTAAGAGCAGAAAAGAGCTCTGTCCGGTAATGCTTTTGGGCTTTTTTATCCACAATATGTTTATAACAAAAAATGTCGATAGCAGCGTCAAAATCACGGTCTTTTGCAGGCCAACGCTGTGAAAGGTCCTGACGCACAGCGGTGATCTTAAGGTTATTTTCAGAAGAGATCCGATTGATCTCATCAATATTTTCAGCAACAAAATCAAAACAGGTCACTCTATAGCCCTGGTTTTCCAAATAAAAGGTGTTCCTCCCTTTACCACAGCCAAGGTCGAGCAGATTTCCCGAAGGGATCGTGTGATTTTTTAAGAAGGAGGCGAAATGGGTTACAATTTTTGTGGGGCTTGACCGATAAGAAGAGGGAATTCCTTTTCTTGTGTATTCTTCCTTCCAAAGATCCTGATGGTTTTTCATCTCTTCCCCCCATTTCCTAAATATAGTAGAAGAGAGTTTTTTTCGAGGCAAGATGGCTTTGTCTTTTCTATCCAAAAATCTTGCTCTACAGTAACCTGAAGAAAAATTCCAAGATTAAATCAAATGGACATCGTTACAATTTTTTTAACGCCTCCCCCTGATTTTTCACCCAAATTCGAAGCTTCTGGGATCTATTGCAAGTTTCAAGACAAGATCCTTCTCTTGAAGCGGCATGCAAAAAAACCTCAAGGGGACACATGGGGTGTTCCCGCAGGAAAAATTGAATCAGGCGAAGATCCCAAAGAGACTATCGTCAGAGAAACTCTTGAAGAGGTTGGATTTTCACTCGACAATTTTGAAGAGATGACAAAATTGTTTGTACGCTATAACGGACAGGACTTCATCTTCCATATGTTTTTTAAGGAATATGGCGTTGAGCCAAAGATCAGCCTTTGCGAAGAAGAACATACCGAGGCCAGATGGGTCACACCCGAGGAAGCGTTGCTGCTTCCCCTCATTGGCGGTGGCGAGGAATCTCTAGAATATTATTTGAAGTTCTTAAGCGAAAAAAAAGGACTGGGCCTAAAACAATCCTAACTCCCAATAGAATTAAGTCCTTCCCATCAGCAAATGTTTTACTTCCAAAATGATCACGAACACTCCTGCCAAATAAAGAAGGATCAGCGTGAGCTTACCTCCTGGAAGAGCATCGTGTGTTGCAAGGTCCTTTTTATATCGCCCTATCCAAACCAGGGTAATCGGCAGAAGTCCATTCAAAATAGATTCTCCAAATCCCCCTGCTACCCCAAGGGCTTTGTCAAAAATTGAGGGGTCTATGCTCACAAAAAGAAAAGGAGGAAAAAATGTAAGGATGCTCAAAAAGGTCCTTTTTGTGCTGATCGGAGACTCATGCCAAGCGTCTTTTAAAAAGTCCACCATCGAAAAAGCAACTCCGAGAAGAGAAGTGGTGATGGCAAAAAAAGCAAAGAACATGGCCAACTTAGGAATCAGGGCATTTCCACTGACGAATTCCAAAGTCTGGGCAGATGTTTGCCCTTTTAAAAGAGAGTCTGCGATGGCTTCTTTTGGGACAGACCCGATCACCAGCCACTGCCAAGACAAATACACGATAAGAGGAATAAAAGTTCCAAGAAAAATAGCAAGCCGCAAGGTCTTGCGGTCTTTTTTCAAGTAGGTGCATAGAGACGGAATAATATTATGATATCCAAATGCGCTAAAGAGGATAGGGACCGATCCGACCATAAAGCCCCAGTTTCTTTCCTGGAGCCTTTGCACACTGACTTCTGAAGATCCAACCCCAATCAATGCTACGTAGGCAATCACCATTGCAACGACAAGTAAAAAGTTCACCCTGTCGATGCTGCGCACCCCATGGGCAACGATCGAGCCAAAAATGAGCGCAAAAACAAAATACCCGGGAACGCCGCTCAATGATATCCCAAAAATCTGGTTGATCCACGTAATAAGGATGGGGGCCCCGGCAGCAAAATAAGCGACCATCAAGCAGTAATATAAAAACACGAACGTGCTGCCTGCAAACCATTTGCCTTTAAAACCCAAAAATTTCCGCGACATTGACAGGATATTGCCGCCTTCTGGCAACCAGAGGGCCGCCTCAAGAAATAAAAGCCCTGTACAGAGCATAAAAAACCATGCCAGGAACGTGATGACTACAGCGGGCCAAAACCCAGCAGCTCCTGTTACTAGGGGAATGCCGAGCATTCCAGCACCTACCGTGGTCCCGGCAATTAAAAGTGTTGCGCTGACAAGATTTTTAATATTCATAGAGGGTTTCTTTTTTAAAAATATAGAACCTATTACAAAACTATATTACATTGTACGATTCGCCTCAAGGCAAACATTCCCAAACAAATCTAATGTAAGCTTTTAAAGAAACTCAGGAAGGTTTCTAAGGAAGAGTTAGAAAACCGGGTTAGGGAAAAATCGGAAAATCAAATAAAAAATCATCGTAGGTAAAAAGGCCGCAACAAACAAATAAAGAGGAGACACCTTTCCTCCAAAGAATTTCTTTAAGATGACAAGCCCCGCCGGGTTTGGCGCGTTTGCGATCACTGTCAACCCTCCCCCGACTACAGCTCCGCTCATAATCGCATATTTGACCTCAGGTGTTAGAGTCGGAAGCAAACTTGAAAGGTAGATGACGGCAGCGTTGTCATTGAACATCGTCAATACCATGGTGATGAACATCATCGGTTTTGTTTCGGGATTTTTTAGGATGTGGGCAATCCACCATTCTTGCAGGCCTCCGTGGATAAAAAGCCCCGCAAGGAACAGGCCTACCAATAGGGGCCTTTTCAATTGCACGGGGAATTGATGTTGAAGTGTGGCCTGATGGAAGGCTAAAAAAAGCAAAAAGGCGCCAATAAACACGGGTGGATAATGGGAATTAAAAACAATCCATCCAAGGAACAAAAGATGCGTTACGACAATCCATGCCGGGACGGGCTTGGACTCATCGCCATCCTCATTATTTCCACTCTTTCTCCTGCTTTTTTCCATCCTTTCAAAGTCTTTCCGAAAAAGAAAAAAATAGATGAGCCCTGTCAAAACAATTCCCACAATTGACTTAATGCCGAAATGATTGAGCATATAAAGCGAGCTCCAATCCCAAATCCTCCTTATGACAAGGATGGGGGGCGCTGCGAAGTTCGTGAGCAGCCCTCCCATGGAAATATTGACGAACAAAAGGCCCAAAGTTCCATAGGCAAGCTTTTTTGCTGGAGCATATGTAAAAAAATGTCTCGCAAGAAGAAGCGAGCAAAGCGTCATTGCTCCCGCTTCGGTAATAAAGGAGCCCAAGATCGGTCCCAGCGTCAAAATGCTGATCCACCACGCCCTCACCCCTCCGCCGAATCTTGAGGCGAGGAAAGAAAGACCTCTTTCAGCGACCTGAATAATGGGTTTTGTCGCGGTAACGCTCATGATGACGACCACAAACATCGGCTCGATATAGGTCCTGCTGTCAAGATAGTCAACCGCAGTCTTCCACCCATAAAAGGAGGTGATCGTGATCATAAGAGGGATGACCCAAAGCCCAAAAATGACCTCGATCTCCCCAAAGAAATGTAAGATCTCAATGAAAAAGCTGACAGGCAGCTCCTTACTTTTTGCAGAATATTTTTTCTGGATTCTTTCCGACCACATTGTAAAGTAGTTCGCAAAGAGCGTATGAAAGATCGCAAGCAGGAAAATGACAAGTGTTGTGATATGAAACGAATGTGAAACCTCATGACTTAGTACATTCATTTCCCCTCTCCCAACATCTGCAGACATTCGCTGCTAGAAATTATTTTTGCACCTTTTGCGGCCATAGCATGCAAAGCTTTGCTCTCATCATTGGCATCTAAATTGATCGCCATGCAGGCATCTTTGACAACATACACTCCAAATCCAAGGTCGATTGCATCAAAAGAGGAATAAAGAACACAATATTCTGTTGCTATTCCTACAAAAAAGATCTCCGTGACCTTTTTTTCTCTTAAATAGTTTTCAAGGCCTGTCGACCTCTTTCTTTCATTATCAAAAAAAGTACTGTAGCTATCGACGAGAGGATCGGTACCTTTATGAAAAAAAGCCTGAATGTTCTCCACGTCAAGCTTCGATGTGATTGCGGAGCCAAAAGTATCTTGGATGCAATGAACGGGCCAGAGGACCTGTGGATAGCTCCCTACCATTACTGTGTCCCCGACATTTTTTCCTGGATGGGCCAGAGCAAAGCTGACGTGATTTTTCGGATGCCAGTCCATCGAGGCGACAACTAGCGAAAACCTTTTGCTCAGTTGGTTGATCGTCGGGATAATCTGGTCTGCACGGGGAATGCCAAGAGCGCCGGAAGGCATAAAATCATTTTGCATGTCGACAATGACAAGAGCGCGCATTACTGCCCCCTTTTTTTCATTAGACCAACCATCTTTTCGTAAAACTGTTTTTCAATCCCATAGGGATAAAAGGCAGGTTTTTTTAACTTTTGGACCCCTTTGGGAAACAGCTTCCACTCTTTTGCTAACTTTCTGCGAATCTCTTCCAGCGAAGAGGAGCCATAGACATTTTTGCCATTTCTAAAAACTGGGACCAAAAGGTCCCTTGATTCCAAGTCTGCACTGAGGTCTTTGAAACTAAAGCTGTCCGTAAAATCGGCAAAGGTGTTTTGGTGTAATGAAGACTCTACGTCATAGATGATATCGCCGATATACCCGCTCTTGTCAAAGAACCGGCGCACTTGCAGAATTCCCGGATAACTGGTCTTGGACATTTGTTCTGAAAGTTTAATGACATCGCGGAATTCCCCTTTTTCTTCGATGGCCGACAATTTATACACACCATCGAGGGCGGGCTGCTCTTTACCTGTGACTAGGTTTGTGCCAACACCCCAAATGTCGATACAAGCTTTTTTTCTTTTTAAATCCTTGATCAGATGCTCATCGAGTTCATTGCTCGCCATGATTTTGGCATCCGAAAAACCATTTTCGTCCATCATGCGCCGCACCAGCCTGCTCAACGAGGCAAGCTCCCCTGAGTCTAGTCTTACGCCCTTCAACTTCTGGGATTTTTCAACACTCACGTCGATAGCGTTTTTCGCTCCAAGGGCTGTGTCGTATGTATCGATCAAGAAAAATAGATTTGTCGGGTATACATCGGCGTAGGAAGAAAATGATTCCTTTTCCCCTTCAAACGCCATGACCCAACTGTGCGCCATCGTTCCTCTGACAGGGATCCCATACCATTTCCCTGCAAGCGTATTGGACGTCGATTCGCACCCTCCAATATAGGCTGCGCGACTTGCCGACATGCCCCCATCAACACCTTGGGCCCTGCGCATTCCAAATTCGATAACGGGGTCTCCCTTTGCTGCGTACACGACCCGAGAAGCTTTTGTCGCTATTAAACTTTGGAAGTTGATGATATTGAGCAAAAGGCTTTCTAGAAGCTGGGCTTGTAAAAGAGGTCCTTTGACACGCACTAAGGGCTGGTTTGGGAAGACCACTGTCCCTTCAGGAGCGGCATCAATATCGCATGAAAATTTCATGTTCCCCAAAAAATCTAAAAACTTTTGATCAAACTTCTCCGCACCAAAAGTGAGCCCGGACAAATATTCCAGGTCGTCAGCGGTAAACTGGTATTCTTCCAAATACTCAATCATTGTTTGCAAACCTGCCGCAATTGCATACCCTCCCTGGAAGGGGTATTTTCGAAAAAAAAGATGGAACACAGACTTCTTGTCAGCCATCCCAAGCTTCCAATATCCATAGGCCATCGTCAGCTCATACAGATCGGTAAACATGGGAGTTGAAAACGTCTTCATTCGGCCCCTAGGAGTTCTTGTTTTTTTTTCTCCAAGAGGTCGATCTTCTCTTCGATCTCAGAGGCGATTTTTCGATCTTGTTCGGCTGATTCCCACATTTTCCTAGCATCGGTGATCCGGCCTTCGAACTGCCACCTGTCAGCATACATATCTTTCCTATATGCCTTGGCCAAAAGGCTCGTCCTCTGGTCTTTGAGCTCTTCTATCATGCTTTCCAAAGCCCCTACATCCATATCCTTGGAACCTTGTTCCCCGGCCATGCCGTAAAAAGGAAGCAAAAATAAGAGCAAAGAGAGCAAGACTTTCATTTTTTATCCTTTTTTTCAGGTAAGTTTGGTATTATTACCTTAAGGTGAATTTAACTTTTTTTTATGCGATTAATCTTTTTTTTGGCACTACTTTCTTATCTATGCCCCCTTCGGGCAGAGAACCCCGTTCAGATGAAGCTGAAGGAAGCAAAACGGGGAGACTATGTTGTGACCAAACATTCAAAGACCTTGTCGGTCCTCATTGTCAAAGAAGTTCACCCAAAAAAGATGGTCTTAGAAGAGATCACAGTCGATGAAGAACAGGCAAAAGCTCCTGATTTCACATGGAAAAAATGGATTTCCGCCTGGGCGCCTGGGCATTATAGCTGGACTCTTTATGAGATCGATATGGAAGGCCTTAAGCTCGTCGAATGTTTCTCGCTCTCTCAGAACAGATGGTTGAACACCTTTGAGACAGACCACCTTTTCACAAAGCTCATGAACATCCCCTTTCAGGAAACTCCCGATTCAGAAAAAAGGCGCATTGGCCCGCCGCCAAGCGATCAAGAGTCCGATCATAGGCCTTTGTGGCTGCCAAAAGTTGTCGTAGATGGAAAAAAACAACCCAAAAAAAATTTTAATGTCATTGAGGGGCGATGGCCAAAAGACGCCTCCCTCCTTTCAGAATGCAAGATCACAATGTACTTTACCGAGTTCTCCCTGCCTTATTGGATTGAGATCAGCAATGGCCATTACACCCACAGGGTCGGGGCGATCGATTCAGGGCAGGAGCTTTTTTC
>JASHWM010000068.1 GCA_030044075.1 Candidatus Rhabdochlamydia sp.
GATTCAACTCTGCTAAAATAGTATTGTATGCAGGAAGGCTGAATACTGCAGTTGAAACCGGTTGGAGCCTAAACAGCTGCTTTTGCTTTTCGACGTCCCCTTTTTTCTGGGCTTCGTTCCAGGTGTTTGCGCACATCTGCCCGATTGCGGGGGTAAATGTACATGCAGAGTTCAAAAGGTCCATTCTTTTAACAAAGATACTTTTGGCTTTATAAGCGCCTACAGCGATATCTGCCGCCTGTTTGTGGCCTGATCCTCCTGAAGACTCAAGAAGTAATACTGAGCTTATCCCTACCGTATCTATAATTCCTGACATAAAATAAACTACTTTTATTATTAAGGAATATAAATTTTAATTTATTATAATAAAAAAACTCAAATATATTTTTTAATTATTGTAATAAATTAATTTAATTATAAATTAATATTTGTAATTATTTAATGATCAAGTAGTTAGATAGCTGAACTGGAGAGGGTGTAACTTACTGGCCTTTAGGAGCTTGTGCAAGAGAGGGAAATAAGATTGCAACCTTCTAATTCTGTTGTCTTTAGAAAAAAGGTTATTTTAGAGGAAATGGGCCTGCAAAAAGAGACGTGCAGGCCCCTATTTATTCTATTGGGTTGAGGCCACATGGACCTTTTGGTCGGTTATCTCTTCTTTGATCCTTGAGAGGATTAGATTGAGGGCAGCTACGTTCTTGCCTCCTCTTGGGACGATCAGGTCAGCATACTTTTTGCTAGGCTCTACAAAGGTCTCATGGGAGGGTTTTACAGACCTTAGGTAATGGTTGCGGATATTGATAAAATCCCGCCCCCGCTCGTTCATATCCCTCTCTATTCTTCGAAGCAGGCGCTCATCGCCATCGGCGTCGATATAGATCTTCAGGTCTAGGAGCTCCCGGATTTCAGGGACCGCAAGAACCAGAAACCCCTCAACGATAATTACTTGGGAAGGATGGAGGATGTTCGTCCCCTTTTCTCTTGTATGGGATGTGAAATTATAGACCGGCTGGTCGACCGACTCCCCGTTTTTGAGCTTGATGATCTGCTCTTTTAAAAGCTCGAAGTCGATTGCCTGAGGTTGATCAAAATTGTTTTTTTCCCTTTGTTCAGGGGTAAGATGGGAGAGGTCTCGATAGTAATTGTCCTGGGTGACAAGAGTGGACTGATTGGGGAACGCCTCTTTAATTTGCATGGCAAGTGTGGTTTTTCCAGATCCTGTTCCGCCGCTAATTCCAATGACGATTTTGTCTTTTGCAAATGCAGCCGTAATAAACCCAAGGAAAAAAATAAATATTAATTTATGCATGTAGACCTTCAAATTTTGTAATTGTCAAATGTGGTTTTCGAAAAAGGATACGAAATTCATATTTTTCTTGGAATTTTTTTTTAGAAGCACAGCTTATCTTTTGGGCAGTAATTTTCACTTCTATACTTTAATAGGCCTTTTTCTTATCATTTCCCATTTGGTTTTCAAATTCTGGATCGGAATCATGTCTGCTTTCTATAAGGCTTTTTCTTTGAAAATCAACCTCTCGTTGGTTCGATTCACAATATTATTTTGTCTCTCATTTCTTCTATGCGGAAGTGTTTTTTCCACTCATGCGACCTACTCCATAGAAGAATGTGTAGCTCTTGCGAAGACAAACAACGCAAGGATTGCCATAGCCCAGTCCAAGATTACATACGCAAGGGCCGTCAAGGATGAGATGCGCTCTGCCCTTCTTCCGCATGTATCGCTTGAGGGTGTTTGGGACAATAACAACCGATCGCTTTCTGGCGACCTCACACAGTTTATCGATTTTCGTTCGAAGGCAGCGATCGGGATATCGACCACATGGGGGCTATGGGATTTTGGTTCGAGCCTCAAGAAATTTAAGGCAAGCAAATATCGGATTGACGCTTCAGAGCTTCAAAGCCAATACACTTCCCTTGTTGTAGAAGAACAGGTGAGGACCACTTACTTAAGTGCACTTGAAAATGAAAAAATTGCAGTCGTCTTAGAAAGCTCTATAAAAACATTGAAGCAGCAGCTTGCTACCTCGCACGCACTTTTTGAACAGGGACTGGTAAAATACACCGATGTCCTAACAGTCCAGGTCCAACTCTCGGAAGAAGAAAAAAGGCTCATCCAAGCAAAAAATGAGGTGCTCAACCGGAAAATGGAGTTGAACCACTTGATCGGGCTTCCCGTTTTTGAAACGATCTTGCTGCAAGATATCCCTGAGGGCATTTGCATGTTTTCGTATGACCATGTGTTTGATTATGCGCTCCAGAATAGGCCGGACCTTTTAGCCCTTCGAAAACAGTTAGAGGCCCTGAAGCTTGACAGACTAGGCGTGAGGCTGAGCGTTGCACCAAAGCTGTATGCCTTTGCCAATGGCAACCTTTCTGGAGATGAGGCTGCGATCTCAGGAGGCCTTGGAATGAAGATCGATCTGTATGAGGGAGGGCAAAGGGAAGCGAAACTGGACCGGTTAGATTCCGAAATCAGGGAACTTTCTGAGACCCTTGAAGATTTAAATGCAGTTGTTGCAGTGGACATCAAAACAGTTTTTTTGCGGCTCGACGAGATCAGAAAAAGCATGGAGATTGACAAAGAAGCGCTCGTTCTTGCAGAAAAGAACCTCCGCGATACCATGGACTTTTATGGACAAGGTTCTCTTTCGATCAATGATGTCCTCATATCCGAGGGTCAATTGACCTTTGTGAAAAAGAATTTTTATTCGAGCCTTTACAGGTCTCATATGGCTTGTGCGCGACTTGTCACTTTGACAGGCGGGCTTTCTCCCAACTTTTAAGGAGTCTTTTCAAACAATGAAATCCAATTTTATTAGCTTACTTCTCCCTTGTTTTGCGATGACATGCTGCAGTTTTGCTGAAGAAAGGCCTGCTGCAAAAAGCCCATCGGAGCTTTCCTACCCCGTCACAGGGACCCTCTACCCCTTTTTATTGACAAAGATCGGCTCGCAGGTTTCTGGAAAGGTCCAAGATGTTTTTGTTGAAGTTGGAGATACGGTTGAAAAAGACCAGGTCCTTTTGACACTCGATCCTGTTTTTTTTGAGCTCGAGAAAAAACAGCAGCAAGTAGCTGTTGAACTTGCAAAAGTGTCCTATGAGGAAGCAAACCTGGAATTTACCCGCATGAAAAACCTTTGGAACAAAGAAATTGGCGGCACCCCTTCGATCTCAAAAAAACAGTTTGATGATGCGGAGGCGCGGTTCAAACAAAAAAAACTCCTCCTGGAGCAGGCCGAGATCCAATTAGAATACTGCGTAAAGCGGCTTGAGGAAACAAATATCAAGGCTCCTTATAAGGGAGTGATCACAAAACGCCATGTCGACCCGGGTGAATCAGTGACGGTCATGCCCGCTGTCGAGCTCTTTGAGATCATCGATCCTTCAAAGCTCATCCTCGAGTTTTCCTTGCCGCAAGAAATGCTGGAAATGGTAAGGCCAGGCCTTCCTATTTCTGCATCCATTGAAGGAAAAAAAAGCTTTGTCGAAGGAAAAATTGATAAGGTCTTTCCCGAAGTGGAGATCGCTAACAGGTGTTTTAAATGCCGAGTGGTGATTAATAATATCGGATACGGGCTAAAACCCGGTTCTTATGTGACCGCAAAAATTGTCCTGCCTGAGAGAAAATAGGAAGAAACTTATGTTCTTATCTGACCTTTCGATCAAAAGGCCCATCTTTATTTCGATGGTCCTTGTCGCAATTGTTTTATTCGGAGTCATTGCCTTTCGAACGATTGGCATTGACCTATACCCCAAGGTCGATTTTCCAGTTGTGACGATCATCTCCACGCTGCGTTCGGCAGATCCCGAGATGATCGAAAGGGCAGTGACAGATCCTATCGAAGAAGCCGTTTCGACGATCAATTCGATTAAACATTTGCGCTCTGTAAGCGCAGAAGGCGTCTCCCATGTTTTTATTGAGTTCGAACTTGAAAAAGACATCAATGTCGCCTACCAGGAAGTGCAGGCAAAGATCGGATCGCTCCGTTCAGCGCTTCCACAAGACCTTGTAGGCCCGATTATTGAAAAGTTCGATGTGGACTCCGCACCTATTCTTACTGTGATCGCCTCCTCTGACCTGCCGATATCGGAACTGACCCATATTATCGATAAAGAAGTGGAGCAGCCGCTTCGGATGGTCCCCCAGATCGGCCAGATCAAAACGCTTGGGGGAAGAGATACCCTGATCTGGCTTTGGGTCGATCGGAACAAACTTGAGGCCTATCATCTCACACTTCAAGATGTCGAACAGGCAATTCGAAGCCAGCACCTCATGCTTCCCGGCGGTCGGATCACCAAAGAATCTTCAGAATATGTCTTAAAGACCAAAGGAGAGTTCCAATCCCCTGCGGAGTTTGAGAACCTCATCGTGGCACACCGCTCGAATGTCCCGATCTATTTTAAGGAAATTGGCCATGTCGAAGAGGGCCTGGAGGAAGAGAGGAGTTCTGCAAGGTTAAACGGTAATTCCGCGATCGCTTTGACCATCGGCCGTCAGTCTGGGGCAAATAGCGTGGAAGTTGCAAACCGTGTAAAGGCGGAGATCGCAAAGATCAAAGAGGGCCTAGAAAAGAGGGGCGTCCGCCTAGAGCTGGCGCAGGACAACTCCATATTTATCCAGCACTCTGTCGACGAGGTCCGTTTTCATTTGTACTTTGGCGGCGGACTTGCAATTTTGATCGTTCTTCTTTTCCTTCGCAACCTTCGCAGCACTTTTGTTTGCGCTTTGGCGCTCCCGACAGCCGTCATAGGGACATTTGCTTTTATGTCGTTTATGGGGTTCTCCCAAAATATGATGACGCTTCTTGCGCTCTCGATCGCAATCGGTCTTTTGATCGATGATGCGATCGTCGTACAGGAGAACATCATCCGGCATTTGGAAGAAGGGAAGCCTGCAAGAGATGCAGCTTCTTTTGGAACAAAAGAGATCGCGCTTGCTGTCCTTGCCACTACGCTGTCTGTTGTAGCGGTCTTCGTTCCCGTAGCTTTTATGAAAGGGATTGTGGGAAGATTCTTTTATCAGTTCGGCCTGACAGTCAGCTTTGCTGTCCTCATCTCGATGTTCGTCTCTTTTACGTTAAACCCCATGTTCTCTTCGAAAGTTCTAAAGCCCATGAAGAAAGGAAGGGTTTATCTATTTTTAGAACATCTCTTTGAGTCGCTTGAAAATCTGTATGCTTCCATCCTTGCGAGGTCTTTAAAAAGAAAATGGATCGTCCTCGGCGTTGCCGGCATCTCTTTTGTATCTGCAATGTTCCTAGGAAAGTTCTTACGTTTTGAGTTTGTCCCTTTGGAAGACCAAAGCGAATTCTCTGTTTCAATAAAAGCTCCTGAAGAAGCCTCCTTAAACTACACTTCCGATGCTTTGGTGAAAATGGAGGAGGACATCAAGAAATACCCTTGGGTCGAGTACCTGTTCAGCTCGATCGGCTCCGATGCCTTGGAATCTGTCAACATGGGCTCGATCTATGTAAAAATGATCGAGAAAGAACATCGAAAGATTTCGCAGATCCAAGCGATGGAGCAGATAAGGAATGACTTTAAAGACCGTGCAGAAGGCCTTGTCACCGTTGAGCCCGTTGCAAGAATGTCCGGCGGGGGAAGGAAGATGACCGACATCCAGTTTGAGATCAGAGGAACTTCCCTTGAGGAACTTTCTAAGATCTCCTCTTTGGTGATCGACAAGTTGAAATCTTCCAAAGGCTATGCCGATGTGAGCAGTTCTTATGAAACAGGAAAGCCCCAGATCGGGATCTCGATCAAAAGAGACCTTGCTGCCCACCTGGGCATCAGCCCTATGCAAATTGCAAGCACAGTCCAGGCGGCCTTCGGCGGATCAAAAGTTGCTACGTTCAACAAAAATGGGGACCGCTATGATGTGTCGGTCCGCTTTTCAGAAAATTTCCGCAATGAGGAAGACCAGATCAACCTCATCAGTGTAAAAAATCATAAAGGGGACATCATCCCTCTTCGAAACCTCATCGAACTTCATAAAGAGGAAGGCCCCACGCAAATTGACCGCTATGGAAGGACAAGGCAGATCACGGTCTTTGCAAACCTTGTGCGAAGCGATAAGGTCCTTGGCGAAGCAATGAGCGAGATCAATAATTTCATGAAAACAGTCGATCTTCCTGCAGGCTATAGCTATGACTTTACAGGAGCTGCAAGTAACTTCAAGGAATCTTTTGGACACCTTGTCTTCGCTCTTTTCCTCGCTGTCATCCTAGTTTACATGGTCCTTGCAGCGCAATTTGAAAGCTTCATCCATCCATTCATTATTATGCTTTCCCTGCCTTTGTCCATTGTGGGGGCTATCGGCGCCCTTGTCGCTTTTGGAATGACGATGAATATTTTCACCATGATCGGCATCATCATGCTGATGGGGCTTGTGACAAAAAATGGTATTTTGATCATCGACTTCATTGTGACCCTTGAGAAAACTGGCCAAATGGACAGGGCGTCCAGCATTGTGCAAGCAGGCAAACTGCGCCTAAGGCCGATCTTGATGACGACCTTTGC
>JASHWM010000069.1 GCA_030044075.1 Candidatus Rhabdochlamydia sp.
GGTGATGGCGAACTTTAGTAAGTCCGGATGATCTCATCAAATCGCAAAAATTTTCTCCGTAAGGAAAAGACTCGATCGTTTGACTTAAGTATGTATAAGCGCTTTTGTTGCCGCTGAGAAGGCCTCCAATAGGAGGAAGAAGATAGCGGAGGTAGATCCTGTGCGCCCATTTAAGCAAGAAGTGCCTTGGCAGGGAAAACTCCAGGATGACAACCTTCCCGCCAGGAGCGAGCACACGCTGCATCTGTTTTAAAGCGAGGTCGACATCGACGACATTTCGTATGCCAAAAGAGATGGTCACTGCATCAAAAGTACTGTCTTGGAAGGGCAGCTTAAGGATGTCGGCTTGTTTAAAAACAACTTTTTTTTCGTATCCTTTTGCTTGAGATTTTGTTTCGGCAAGTTCGAGCATTTGAGGTGCGATGTCCACACCGATGATCTTCTTGATCTGCGGGTGATGGTCCATGATGCAAAAGACCTGGTCTCCCGTCCCTGTCGCACAATCTAAAACTTCGAGGTGCTTTTTCTTTGGCAAAAGATCAAGGAGCGCCTTTCGCCAGTACAGGTCGAGACCTAAAGAAAGGATCCTGTTCAACCTATCGTATTTAGGGGAGATATGGTCGAAGGTCTTCCCAATCTCTCCTTTTGAAGGCAGCTGCTTTTTTTGCATAGAGGAACGCTCGCTTGTTCAAATGGTAGTCATTTAATAGAAAAAATCAAAATAATGCTATTTTTTTCGGATGCTTTTTGTCAGAGCATGTGCAAAAGGCCTCTGATGTTTTGCAGGCACTCAGCCAAAGAGAGCTTATTTTCAAGAAAACCGTTCATATACAGCTCCTCTTTGTTTCTGATATCGGGATATGCGCCATGGAGGAGAGATCGCTTGACGATGAGGGGTAGAACAGGCCCGATCGAATACTCCTCTTTAATGATTTGATTGAGCTTATGGAGTCCCTTTTTTGCCCTTTCATTTTGGAGGAGCTTGCCCATATGTCTTCCAAGCATCTCAAGTTCATTAGAGTTGCTTTCATGGTTTGCCGCTTTTAGAAAACTTTCCACAAATGCAATGCTCTCCGGATACTCTTGCAATCTGTTTTGCGCAAGGGCAAGAAGATCTTGCAAAAAGGGGGTGGCATGCTGGGGCTTGTCATAATAAAACAGTTTGTCTGAGGAGACTGCCTCTGAAAAACTCTGATCTCCTCTGCAACCGAGGATGTCTTCGCTTGCGCTGCAAAGGAGCTGGCTTTCGCTTAAAGATAATGATGAAAGTTCCACGATCCGAAGTTGTTTTCCAGAAGACGTGGTCTTATAGACATATTCTTTCATGTCAAAACCGATCGTGATTTCGCTAATTCCATAAGAAGAAAAGGAGATGAGCTCCCTTCCTAAGATGTCTAGGAGTGAGCGAAGGCTTGGCATACCAACGGTGAGATCTTTTTCTGATGAGGAAAAATAAGTGAGCAGCAAGTGAAAAAATACCAAAGTCCCTGGAAGAGTAATAAGATATGCGAACACAAAGTCAGTTTTTGTTAAAAAGTCCTCTACGTGATCATTCCTGCAGATGAGGGTTTGAAGCCTTTCGGGGATTTGTTTCCAGGCCTCTTTTTTTGAGGGCATCTGTTTGATGAAGACCCCTTTTTCTAAAAAATGAAGGCCCATGCACCTTGTATGAGGCTTGCAAGGGTGCGCCCATTGCGAGTCTATAAAACCATATTCTCCTAAGGTCTCATAAGACTTTGGCCGAAGCGTTTGGACAAGCTCTTCCCAATGAGGATAAGAAGTTGGAAGTTGCAAAACAAAGTCACAGCTTGAAAGAAGCTCTTTTACCTGATTTGAGAAGTTCGAAACATGCAGCTCTTTTTCATCCTGGTAAAACACATGGAATGCATTGTCTGTAAAAAGAAGGTTTTTTTTTCTCATCTGCGATGAAAGGACAGTAATCGAAAAAAAATCCACATCCGGCAGCGCACTTTTTAGCAGGTTCATAGCTTCGTATTGCGCAACATAATCTCCAAGGCCGCTTGGTATGACCCAAGTAAATAGGACGACCTTTTTTTTCTTGGGAACTTCGATCGTCTCATATAAAGAAAGAAGCGCTTTGTCGATGCAATGCCGTTTTAATGAGGGGAGGTGGGCGAAGTTTTTTTTGACCTCGTCAACATGGCTGTGCCCAGCATTTTTATTTCTCGGCAGTTTTTGGTAGAATTTTGGGACGACGTAGGAAGAAAGGGACAGCTGTTTAAATGCGCTCTCAGGAAATTCGCTTTCCAGGACTTTTTCCAGCTGGATGTCGGAGCGTTCTTTTATGAACCCGTGATAGGCGTCGATCACAGGGAGCAATTCCCCCTTTTGGGCAGCATGGTCCAATTTTTTTTTTAATGGTTGTGAGATCCCATCTAAAGGAAGGGCTTTTTTTGCTTCCTCAGCAATAAAATGATGAAGTTCTTTTTCAAAAGGATTCATACTTTTGCATGATTCACAAAACAGAAAATAATGGCAAGCAGGCCTTTTAATCCTCTTAAATCATTAATAATTATTGCATTGAAAGAAATTGAATCAAAATAGCATTTCGAGGTAAAATTCCCTTCCAATTTTAATAATAAGATGGATTTTATGAGACTATCTCTAGTAGGGATTCAGAGTGGTCAGGTCTACCTGGTTGAGCCTGAGGAGGGGAAGGAATCGCCCTTTGTGGTGGTCCCCATAGAGCTAACGTTAAAGATCTTTGAGGAACTTTCTGTAAAGGATGTCGTGGCCTGCCAGCTCGTTTGCAAATCTTGGTGCATCAGTGCATCTGACAATGTTCTATGGAAACGCCTTTTAGGAAGGTTTCATCTAAACTTTGTAAACAGTATTGGAAGATCTCTTTCTTTGAGTAAAGAAAAGTATGAAGAAAGGTATGTGGCTTGCCATCGCAGGTACTTAGCTCTAATGAGAGATGTGCCGCATCGATCAGCGCACTTTGTAAGGGGATGGGAGACGATCAATGCACTTGGCTTGCCAGAAGTGCTTGCGGAGCAAATGATTGAAGCAAGGTATCTTCGCCAAGAAGAGTTGGAAGAATCGCTAAAGGCCTGGAAAAAGAATGTACATGAGCAATTTGAAGATAAAGCTGTAATCGCCTATAGACCCCCTGGTGGTAAAGAACATCGGTTTTGCAGCAGAGAAAGCCTAACTGTAGAAATTGACCAAGATCTCCAAGAAGATTTTTTAGAGGAAAGCGAAAAGGGAAAAAGTCTTTTTATGACCATCTTCAGCGATAAAACTCAAGCAACGATCAACAGCGACACAAGTTCTTTTGAAGAGAAAATGGATGTTGTCAGAGCTTCTTTAGCAGAATTGCAAGTTCCCGGGATGTACGAACTTACTACCTGGACCTTAGAAGAAAAGCTTTCTTATTGCTTGCTCCAGCTTCTGATATTTGAGCCAAGAAGGGTGATCTATTGCGACTTCAACAGGGATTATTCGGAAAAATTAAAAAAACTCCTTTCTCTTATAGAGCTGCTCCTTGCTTCCGGAGCAAAACCAAGCCCTACAACAGAAGAAACGTGCGTTCATGACAACCCGACAGTTGACTATTTTGCTATAGAATGTGCGCAAAATTCGTTTGATTCAGGTATGTTTGATCAAGCCCGTTTTGAGCAGCGCGTAGATGAAATCCTTTATAGAGAATCAGTCTTTTTTGGCGGGAGCGCCCTGGAAGGGGTTGCCCGGCAAGCGTTGGGAGATACCCATGATGCCTGGTGGTATAAAGAAGTTGTCAAAATCCTATTGGCCTACGGAGCAAAAGACTCCAGTTTGGCTTGGATATACGGAAGGAAAGACAGCCTTTTGCACCTTGCGATCACTAAAAAGGATTTGGAGATGGTCATCCTGCTTCTTGAATGCGGGGCTGACATTGGATCAGTAAACGAGCAGGGGCAAAGCGCCTCTTTTCTCATCAAACAGATTATTAAAGAACTGGAAATAAGCATTGAGGCTCTTGAAAGATCTAATAATGCAGAGTTTCTGGTTGATGGAGTGTTCGAATTCCAAAATCAGTTGCAAAAAGAGGGTGTTCCAACGGGAATTGATGATATTTCCAATGAAATTACAGAGAAACAGAAATTCCTGGACCGGCTAAGACCCCTTTTTTAATTTTTTTTTGAAAGATCTTTGCTTCCATTTGGTTAAGAAACGCCTAACATGTAAAAACAATTTTTTAAAAAGTGATTCTGATCCAAATTTCTGTTATTCTAACTAGCTAAAAATCAACGACTTGATATGTATGATTCCAATATAGAAAAAGAGTGGAATTAATCTAATTATAAGTTTATAATGTTTATAATTTTTTAATTATTTTGGATTTTATGAGCTTTTCTTTATTAGTAAGTAGTTTAAAAAATACGGAGCTTTCTGTTCAAAAGAGTAATGAAAAGAAAGAAACTCCCATTGCAAAGCTTCCTATAGAAGTGATGCTTGTGATATTCGAGAAACTTCCTCCAAAAGATCTTTTGGCATGCCAGCAAGTTTGCAGGCAATGGTGTATTCGTACATTCGACAACGTTCTATGGTCAAAATTGTTATCGCGGCATTTTCACCCTAACTTTGTAAACACCATAGGAAGATCTCTTGTTGCAAATCAAGAAAAATATAGGGATTGCTACCTGAGATATGTACAACTTGTTAGAGACATGCTGCCAATTAAATCGGCGCACTTTGTAAGAGGATGGCGTCAGGTAAATGCCCTTCAACTGCCTGGAATCATTACAGAACAAGCAGTCGCAAAGGGTCTAGTTCAAAAAGAAGCTCAACAAGGGCATGAGGCAATATTAATGAAGAGCTTTTCGGAGCAATTCGGAGGTAAGGCAGTAGTTGCTTACCAATCGCCAAAAAACGAAGGCTATAACTTTTGTGGTCAAAGCGACATATTTACTCAAATTCCCCATGGGATTGCACATCATTTATTAGAAGAAACTAGGGAAGCGGAGTCTTTTTTTACGAAATTTTTTAATAAGGAAACGATTGATACTATCAATGATCCCAAAAAGTCTTTCGTACAGAAAGTGGAAGCCGTCAAAGGCTCTTTGGCAGAGCTGCAGGTCCCTGGGATGGTCGAACTTTCTAGCTGGACCCTTGAGAACAAACTGACCTATTGTTTACTGCAAGTTTTGATATGCGAGCCAAGAAGAGCCCAAAATAACCTTCATCCCAGTTATTTTGGGAGATTGGAGAAATTGCTTTCTCTTGTGGAATTATTACTTGCTGCAGGTGCAAATCCTAACACAACTATAAAAGAAACGTTAATCCATGCGAATCCGGTTTGGAACAATTCCGCTGGAACGCAAGCGGCGCGTCTTGAAGAAATCACCCGCGAGTTTGGAGCGAACCTGCTCGTTGGAACATTTTGGCGGTCATTGCGTGGTCCTATTGCTCAATTTTTTTGTAGTAATATATGGTGGTACCAAAGGGCTGTCCAAATCCTTATTTCATATGGAGCGAAGCCTTGCGATGAATACACAAAGAAGGAGCTCAAGAACCTTTTGCATTATGCTGTGACAGCAACAGAATATGGAATCGCAGAATTGTTGCTTCAGCTCGGAACTGATATCAATTCAACGGACCAAAA
>JASHWM010000070.1 GCA_030044075.1 Candidatus Rhabdochlamydia sp.
ACAGCCTAATTGCTGTTGATAGTTTTAGGCTTGGCAACACACAAAAGGTTGAACAATCTGTCCATTTTGAATTTGAGTTGCTAATCGACGAAACAGTGTATGTATTTAGCTTTTCTGTTAACCGCAAAGCTATTTTAGAAGAAAAGCTGGTTCATGTTTCGAGCAAGAGCGAAAAGACGCTCTACCATCGAATGTCCGGAGAACCTAACTTCGATCCATCCTTAAAGAGCGACCAATCGCTCCAATTTGCATTTAAAGGAACTCGCGATAACCAACTTTTCCTCACTAACTCAATTTCTCAAAAAATAGACATTTTCAAACCAGTGTACGACTGGTTTAAAGATACACTGGAACTCATTGCGCCTGATTCAAGATTTGCACCTTTTGAGCAATTTTTTGACGAAAGACACCCCTTATACAAGACGATGAATAAAATGTTGTCCGAACTAGATACCGGGATATCTCACCTGGGCGGTGAAGAAATTCCCTTTGAAAATCTACCATTGCCTGAACCACAAAAAATGCAGTTGAGGGAAGAGCTAGCAGAAGATGTTACTGTCAGAATTTTAGCTGAACCTGGAAATGAGCGTTTTGTAGTAACTCGAAAGAATGGCGAGCTAACCTCAAAAAAACTGGTCACCTATCATGTAAATTCTGATGGATCAGAAACTAAGTTTGATATGAGACAAGAATCAGATGGTTCTCAACGAATCATTGACCTCCTTCCTGCATTTTTAGAATTATCGACAGTTCAATCCAAAAAGGTTTACGTCATTGATGAAGTGGATAGGAGTTTACATGCATTGCTGATTAGGCGACTTCTCGAAAGCTATCTTTCAAAGTGTTCTAATGATAGTCGCTCTCAGTTACTATTTACTACTCACAATGTATTATTGATGGACCAGGACCTGTTGCGACGGGACGAAATGTGGATTACAGAGCGAAATTCCGAAGGAATTTCAAGTTTGCTATCTTTCAGTGAGTACAAAGATGTGCGATACGACAAAGATATTCGAAAAAGCTACTTACAAGGTCGGTTAGGTGGAATTCCTCGTATTCTGTTGCAATCCTCATATTAACGAAGGAAAAAACTATGCCGAAAAAGCTGCGTACTTTTCATAGGCCTTTAGGAGAGCGCCGATACAAAAAGCTATTTGTGGTTTCGGTGGAAGGTTCGAAAACTGAACCACAATACTTTGCCATTTTGAATCACCCGCACTCGATTGTCCAAGTGAAATGCCTAAAGAGGCAGTCTTCGAAAAGTTCTCCGATCCAAGTCCTCAAAGCCATGCAAGATTTTTTGCAAAAGGAGTCTTTAAAAAAAACCGATGAGGCGTGGATTGTTGTAGATAAAGATGAGTGGACGGACGATCAATTTAAAGAGCTCTTTCTGTGGGCCAAGACAAGGAATAACCATGGTTTTGCTCTTAGCAATCCTAATTTCGAATATTGGCTTTTACTGCATTTTGAAGATGGAAAAGGAATTGTAAGCCCTCAAGAATGCCTAGCTCGGTTAAAACGGCACTTGCCCAATTACAAAAAAGATATCGACAGCAAAAAATTCACTCCTGAGCTTATTGCAAAAGCAATTTCGAGAGCAAAGCAAAGAGATACCCATCGCCCTGATGAATTTCCCCAAATATGGAGTACGACTGTCTATAAGCTAATAGAAAGAATCATAGATCACAAATGACAACTCGAACCTTATAACTTCAAACTCTAAATGAAAAGAAAGACAAGCAGACTTGAATCAGAGTTCGATAGCTTCCGAGAGCATCATTGGTTTTTTTCAATATTCTCTTGGCATGTCATGCACTTGCATGCAGAATCACTGCAGCCTTTGCATGAGCATTTTGATTGCGCTCTAGCGCACCCGCAAGTGTTTTTGGCATTTCCCTGAGTACATGCACCGAATAGTAAAGATAAAGCAGAGACAACAAGAATACTTCTTTTCATAAGTCACTCTTTTGAAAACCTGCCCAGGATAGGACTCGAACCTACACACCTCGCGGCACCAGAACCTAAATCTGGCGTGTCTACCAATTTCACCACCTGGGCATCAAAAGGAGACAACAGGATATTTTCTTTTACGGTTTTAGTCAAACACTTTGCAGTAGCTTTTTCCCCAACAATACGCTACTTTAAAATTAATTCTATAGAAAATTTCCATTATTATGAAAATAGCTTTCATCAGCCGCGCGGATGAGAAGAACAAATGGGGAGGCGACATCAAGGCTTTAGAAATGATCGCCTCAGGGATAAATCAGCTGGGACACCATGCATACATGGTACCGACTGTCTCCGACCTTGATGTAGCAGGAACTGATCTTGTGTTCCTTGGAACGGCATGCCTTGACCTTAGCCCATCCTATCATTTCTTAAAGGTCCTTGGGAAAAAATATGCTGTCATCCCCTTCTATGAGGATTTTTCCAGGCATATTCCAGCAAGCTATGCCTTTTTCGACCATTTGCAAAGCCATGGCAAAAATTCCATTGAAAGAGGGTTTGACCTTGAAAGAGCACTAGGACAGCAAGAGGGCCTCCCAAAGTTAAAGGCACAAGAGATGACTCGCCGAAATGCCGAGGCGCTTAGAGAAGCATCCATCTGCATCGTCAATTCCAACCTGGAGAAAAGAACTCTCCATCGAGATCATCCCCAATGTAAAATAGGGACTGTGCATCTCATGCAGTCCTTTGCCGAGGA
>JASHWM010000071.1 GCA_030044075.1 Candidatus Rhabdochlamydia sp.
AATATCCATAAATGATAATGTTCTCAGGATCGACCCCTTGCTCATTGACCAGGTATTCAAACATCGAATACGTGTCCAAAGCAAACCCTGCAGCTGAAGGCTTGCCCTTGCTCTCTGACACTCCGCGAGGATTGAACACAAGTAGAGAAGCTCCTACTTCCTCAGCAAGCGTTAAGAAACGGAAAGTCCCTATTTCATAGGGGGCGTCACTTCCATTGCAAAGAATGATATATTTGGATGGGGCCTCATCGCGTCTTCTCTCAAAGATCATTCCGTCAAGGAGGACACCATCAGGTGATTCCACATGAATTCTCTCTGCGCCTGGAATTTTTTCGAGCAGAGCTCTGTTTTCTTCAATGCCCAAAGGCAATTTTGATGAAACAGGAATAATCGTGCGGGTTAAGAAATGATCCTTCGCGCGGCTGACCCCCCTTGCAATCCCAATTGGGAAGAGAACGACCGAAAAAAGATCGTACCAGCCGCCTTTCTTAGCTTTCCCCTTGGGCAAATCCTCAGGCCAGTTGGCGCGATAAATACCCTCTTCATTTCCACTAATTGTGGCTGTCATAAACAATACTATTAATTTGTTATAGTATTAATTATACAATAAACAGTCTTTATAATAAATTAATAATCACAACTAGATAAAAATCAACTATTTAAGAACTTTAGCGCGTTTTTAATTGTATACTTTTAATTAATTTTTTGTTAATATTAATTAATAAAAGTAAAAAAATTGAAATATGGCAAATTACATAGAATTCAATAAAGACGAGGCCCAATTAGAGGGCTTCTCGCCCAATAACGTCCCTGACGGTATGCTCCCCTCCATTCCCTCCGCTTTATCGGCTTTGAGCCGGTCTTCCAGCGATTTTGGTGAATTGCTGGACTTAGAGGCAAAGACCTCTTTCCTTTCTGAAGACGATCTTGCCAGTTACTTTCAAAGTACCGAAGTCGCCTTGGACGCGCTAAACTTCTCAGCTGAGTCTTCTCAATCTGGACTACTCTTTGCCGATGAAAGCCAAGAGGACCTGGACTTCGAAAAAAACTATTATAAAGATAAGTTAATATCTGCTTTGGAAGAGGGAGATTCAGTCGGACAAAACGCTATGCTGGACCTTTTGAAGAAAAAGGGTTATTTGAAAGACCTCGAATATTCTTTAAGCATTAAAAAACTCCTTGCCATGCACTCTCCTCAATTGTTTTATAAGCTCCATGAGCAAGACACGCCACAAGATGAAGGTTTTATTTCAGACCTATCCTCTGAGAATTCTTTTGAAAATGCCTATCTGCTAGTATCAAGTAGAAGCCCTGATAACTCCATGCAAGACAGCAAAACAAGTGATGGGCCCCAAAAAATTTATTTCGATATGCTGAGATCTGCTGTAAAAGAAAGCGACGAAGAAAAACAAAAACTGATCCTGCACATTTTGATTGAAGACGGGTATCTGAAAGACAAAAACTTCTATTTGGAAGTGGCGCATTTCCTGGCTTGCAATTCACCCAAGATATTCCTAGACCAAATAGATAAATTCCCCTTGGAAGGAGATGAGATCTTTGAAATAGGCGATCAAATTTCAGATCCCGAAATCTTGATTCAATATCTTGTTTTGTGCTCATTAGAAAAAAAAGTCGATGATATCGCTTCTAGATATGAGAAATGGCTCTCAAACAAAAGCAATTCCTCCGAGCAAATTAAGAAATTTCAACTTCACGAATTTCAAGCGGCGCTTATATTGTCCTGCGTTCGTAGGCTGAAATCTGCAATAATCAATGACAATAAGGCACAGCAAACAAACATCATCCTGTTTCTCCAAAGGGAAGGGTATTTGGAAGACAGAGACTTCTCCTTACAACTTTGCGCTTTTCTTGCTGAAAATTCTCCAGAATTATTGTGCGATCATATCGATATCTTTTCCTTATATGAAGAGGAAATACTTGAAATAGGCTTGAAATTTTTAAATCCTGAAAACCTTGCGATCTATCTGCGTAATTTTCCACAAATCAAATTAGGCGACATGGTGTCCCTTAAAGACCAGATTGAAAACAATCGAAAAAGACATTTGGGAAAATCTTCTGGAGGAGTTTGTTTTGGACATACCCTCGCTACGATAGTCCAAAAAAACTCTAAGGGGCAAGATAGATCAAAAATTGATTCCCTATCTCGTTTTATTCAAGCAAGCCATGCAATTTCAATTATTAAACATTGCCGTTATAATAAACAAAAGATCGGAAAATTAGTCCTAGAAGGAGGGGTCCCCTATTTTCCTTCTGTCCTTGCTCATGCAGCAAAACTGCATGGTCTTCAGAGTGCGGACAAATTAATGGAAAACTATGCCAACGATGAAAGCTCTTTGGTCCATGGGCTTGTAGGAGAGACCGCCTATCAATTCTGGCTTAAAGAATCAGAAACTTCTTCTTTGGAAAATGCCAGCCTTAGCAAGGCAGCGTTCTCTTCGCCGTTTTCAAATGTAGAGAAACGAGAAATTCCCGAAAGGATTTTGAAAAAACTGAATATCGAAAAAGAAGGAGTGATTTTTAGGGAATTACATATACAATCCCTGTCTAGCAAACTAAAAGAACTTGCCACACAACGGACTAAGGGGGAATTTGAGTTAGCTGTTCGGGGCGAGGTTGGAATTGGTCACGCGATCTATGTATCGTTTGACCCACCTTCTTTTAGCGACATCAACGATCGAGGCCTTTCAATGCAACCTAAGTTGAGAACCTATCAAACAGTAGAGGAAATGGCACTTGCGCTCTGTGTTCATCTGGAACTGTCCTATTATTCTTTTACCGAGGCCTCACTTACAGAGTATAAAAGCTCTATCACTAGAAAGATGCCTTTCTAAGAACATGTTCTCTCCAGCTTATACCGCCACTGCAATTTTTTTGCGGATGGGGCTTTGCCCTTCGACAATCGGAGTTTCGACTTCGATACCCAGCATCAGCTTGATCTCTTCTACGATGAGGTCGGCTTCCTTTTCCTTAAACGACCTTGTATGGAAATGATATGGTTCAAAGCCAAGGTCAATGGCAAACTCGTCCCTGAGCTTGATCCTTGTGACATCGCCTTCATTTGCTCCCGTTTTTATGTCATGTTTGACCGACTTATATAAAGAGGCCTCGTAGGGGATGACGCCGTCTTTTTTGTGGTAAATGATCAATTTTTTCCCTTGGATAGAATCAAAAGAGGCCTTTGCATTCATTTGCCAGCCAATGGCGTGGATCGTGAGGTATGAGATTACCCCTGCGATTTGTGCGAAGACAGGGACACCTACGTAATCTCTCACCAGGGAGTATGCCTCGGAAGCGAGGTTGTCAAAAGACCTCTCTGAGCACATCTTGATCTTGGCATCGGGGTATTTCTCCTGTACAAGCTTTCCGCCCATACTGCCGGTTGCGCCTCCAAGGGAAAACCCATAGATCACGATGTTGTTTGGGTCGATCCCTTTTTCACTCACAAGGTACTCGAACATTGTATACACATCCAGGGCAAGTCCCTGGCTGGTAGGGCTTCCCTCGCTTTTGACAACTCCTCTTGGGTTGAACATAACCGCGGAGCATCCGACATCTTCCACAAGGCGAAGGTACCTCGTTCCAATTTGCTCGTATGGAGACCGGTTAGGGTTGCAGAACAGAATATATTTCTGAGGATCTTTTCCTTCAAAGAGCGCCCCGTTCAACTTTAGACCATCAGGCGTTGTGGCAGAGATCTCTTCTCCCGCTCCAGAGCCCATTGAGTTCTGAAGGAGAAGGTCCCGCACGTGATGGATGTTGCTTTCGGCGTCATCGGGGTCCAACTTGAGCTTTGAGGCTGGAATGATCAAAGGAACAGCAGCAAGAGAGAGGAGATAGCCTACAAGCCTTGCAAGGCCTATCGGGAAAATGATCACAGAGAAAATATCGTAGACCACTTTGGCGATTTTTTTAAGCGTGGTCTCTTCGAGATTTTTTGGCCACTCTGCCTGAAAAGGCCTGTTTACATTATCTATTGCCTGCATTTTTTTCCTTCCTTAATTGGTTGTAATGCCGAGGGCATTTTTTAGCTCTTCTACGACAAGAGTCCTCTCTTGTCCTACAAAAGTTCGTAAATGTTGGCTTGAACTAAACATTCCAAGAGAGTAGCAGGCTGAAGACGCATCATCTCGATCATCTTCATTTAGTGACGCCATCCACGCCCCTTGCGCTTGCTCAACTTCTCTTATTTCATCTAATTTGATCTTCTTGATTTTTTTCTCTTCTCCCAGCTCCGAGGCCGCGTTGTACATGGAGACATCAAACGGGATGCTGAGGTCATGTTCGCTGTTGATGACGATCTTTTGGCCATTGATTTTTTCAAGGGCCGAAAAGTTGTCCATATGCCAGCCCACAAATGACACGATGACCGAAACGATCTTCGCAAGGATCGAACTACCTGTTTTCTCTAAGATCAGTCCGTAGACTTGTGAAGAAAGATCAGAGAACGTCCGATCGTTGCAGATCGAAATTTCGCTGTCCTTGTACTTTTCCTGGACAAGAACAGCGCCTATATTGCCGCTCGCACCACCAAAAGAATACCCATAAATGAGGATATCCTCGGGATCGACCCCTTTTTCATTGACGAGGTATTCGAATACTGCATAGACGTCCAGTCCGAACCCCTGGCCTGAAGGAGTTCCTTCGCTTTCTGCGACCCCACGGGGGTTAAAGAC
>JASHWM010000072.1 GCA_030044075.1 Candidatus Rhabdochlamydia sp.
ATTGACTGCCTTCCCAAGGTCACTTTGGAAGATGTCCCTAAATTCGGCAGGCAATTTCACTTAAAAGAACATACACAAAATACTCTTAAGGTATTTCATCACGACTGCTTCACAAACCACATCCTCTACGTCGACCTTCTCTTTGACCTTCCCGAGATCTCAAACGAAGACCTCCCCTATGTCCAGATATTCCTTTCTCTCATTTCGGAACTAGGCGTTCTTGAGCGCAGCTATGAAGACAATTTAAACTACATCCATGCCAATACGGGAGGGATCTCCGTTTATTCAGGACTCTACCTCCACGCAGACAACCCGGAAACGAGCTCGCCTGCGGTCCATTTCAGAGGGAAATCGCTTTATCGAAAAGCTGAAAACCTATTGACTCTTCTGCGCGACACCTCGCAATTTGTCCGCCTTGACGAAAGAGACCGCATCGAAGAAGTCCTCATGCAAGTCCGTACAATACTTGAGAACAAGCTCAACCGGAACGCATTGAAATATGCTGTCCAGCAATCGTTTAGCGGTCTTACCAAAGTAGGCAATATCCTCAATGCCTGGCATGGCCTTGCCTATTACAAGATGATCGATCAGATCGTCTCCAAACCAAATGTGGAAATTCCAAAATTGATGCAAAAACTGGAGATGTTGAAAGAAAAACTTCTATGCACTGCAGGCCCCCATCTTATTGTAACGTGCGACGAACAAATGTATAGTCAGCTGGAGAAGGAAAAGTTTTATGGACTTGCCGAACTTCCGCAAAAGGCCATCTCACCTTGGAAAAACTCCTATCCTGTTTCAGACGTAAAATCCCATATGAGGCCTATTGCCTCTCCCGTTGCTTTTACAGCCCAGGCCATCAAGACGGTCGGCTACCTCCATAATGATGCACCCGCCTTGAGCCTTGCTTGCACGATCATGGAAAATAAGATCCTTCACCATGAGATCCGTGAAAAAGGGGGCGCTTACGGCACCGGGGCATCCTACAGCCCAACGAGCGGAAGCTTTTACTTTTTCTCCTATAGAGACCCCCAGATCGCACGGACCCTGCAGGTGTTTGACAAGTCGCTGGAAGCAATCAGCAATAAAAAGTTTTCCGATCAGGATTTGCAGGAGGCAAAGCTTGGCATGATCCAACAGCTTGACACGCCAACATCCCCAGGACAGCGCGGGCTCACCGCATACACATGGAATAGGGAAGGAAAGGCTATTGAAATGCGGCAGCAGTACCGCCAAAAAATCCTTGAAGCGACACGCCAAGAAATTGCGGAGATCACACAAAAAGAGCTTTTATCTAAAAGAAATATGAGTATCATCGTTTCTTTCGCGGGGAAAGAGCTCATTGCCCAAGAAAATGCGATATTAGCTAAAAAAAATCAGGAACTACCTGTGATACCGATCTAAAACATGGAGAAATGCTTATGCTTTCTAAATTTCCCTCAAAAGCCCTACTTATTGCATCAGCGCTGTTTTGCCAAGCAGTAATCCCTGTCCAGGGAGCGGAATCAACATGCGTTTGTTCACCTGAACAAACCTCAAAAGCTTTTACAGCTGTTGCGAAAAAAGCAATCCCTGCAGTGGTCTTCATCAAGGTAGAAAGCAATCCAAGCGAAGGCGAGGATTATGGCTACCCTCAAGACCAGCAGCAAAATCCTTATGATTATTTTGGAGACGACTTCCTAAGAAGGTTCTTTGGAACCCCTCCAAGAGGAAGGCCTCAAAAACAAATGCCCCAGATCAGCCAAGGCTCCGGGTTTATTGTCAGCTCCGACGGATATGTCATGACAAATGCCCATGTCGTCAATGGTGCAGATAAAATTTCTGTCATCCTTCACGATGGGAGAGAAATCGACGCTTCTATTGTCGGGACCGATCCAAGGACAGACCTCGCTGTTTTGAAAATTGAGGGAAAGGACTTCCCCTTCTTGAACTTTGGAAATTCAGATGATATGGAGATCGGGGAATGGGTCGTTGCGATCGGCAGCCCCTTTCAACTAGAGGCATCCCTTACCGTTGGTGTGGTTAGCGCAAAAGGAAGACAGAACCTTCGCATCACAGATCTTGAAGACTTCATTCAAACCGATGCAGCGATCAACCCTGGCAACTCAGGGGGACCTCTCCTTAATTTAAAAAGCGAAGTGATCGGGATCAACACTGCGATCGTTTCCCGTTCCGGCGGATATATGGGGATCGGCTTTGCCATCCCGAGCAACATGGCGAAGAACGTCATGACGCAGATCATCGACAAAGGAGTTGTCACACGCGGCTTTTTGGGAGTTTCCCTGCAGCCTGTGGACAAAGATATCGCAGATGCCTTCAACCTGGAAAAACCTGAAGGCGCCCTCGTTTCCGAGGTTGTCAAAGACTCTCCTGCAGACAAAGCGGGCCTAAAGCAAGGGGATATCATCATTGAATATAACAAAACGCCTGTGAAATCTCTTGGCGGCTTCCGCAACGACATCTCCCTTATGGAACCTGGCGCTACCCTCAGTCTAAAGGTCAACCGAAAAGGAAAGATCCTCGATATCAATGTGGTCCTTGGCAAAGCTGCTGAAGGTCAAACACCAGGCACCATTACCCATCAGATCGGCCTTGAAGTCAGCAACCTCACACCAGAACTTGCAAAACAGCTGGGCTATGATGCAAATGAGCAGGCGATTGTCGTCACGAAGATCAAGCCCGGCTCCCCTGCTGCAACAGCTGGCATCCGCCCTGGATTCTTGATTCTCGCCATCAATCACAAGAAAGTCACGACCGTCGAGGATTTCAATACCGCCATTAGCGAAATCGGAAATAAAAAGCGTGTTCTTATCCTAGCAAGGCAAGGAAATATTACACGGTTTTATTCCATTAAGATCGAATAGGAATTTGCAATACCCTCATCCTCAATTAAAGGATGAGGGTATTAAAAAAAATATTAGGTTTTAAAGGTTAAAATAATAAATATGTAATTTTTATAAAAATTATATATCATTTGACCTAATCTATTATTTTTGTTATTATTCAATGAATTTTTTTACGGATATTTAATGTCAGTCCTTGTCGCAGTCCTCATGTATGCAGCCTGGTCAAGCATTTTTGCCTTTGGCAAAATTGCCCTGCAATATTGTCCCCCCATCTTTTTAACAGGGACAAGGATGCTCATTGCAGGATTTATTCTTCTATCCTATTTAGCGATCCGCAAACGTTCGTCCTTCCTGCTTGAAAAAAAGCAGATCTTTTCCCTGCTGCTCCTTGCTTTCTTTAGCATTTACCTGACAAATATCCTCGAATTCTGGGGCCTCCAGCACCTTTCAGCAGCAAAAACCTGCTTCATCTACAGCTTATCCCCTTTCTTTGCAGCATTCTTCTCCTACCTTCATTTTAAAGAGAAAATGAACCTTCGCAAATGGATCGGGCTCTCAATTGGTTTCATCGGGTTCATCCCTGTATTAATGATCCAGTCCGGATCAGAAAAGCTCCTTGAGGCGTTCAGCATTTTCTCCTGGCCAGAGCTCGCTATTATGGGAGCTGCCCTCTGCTCTGTTTATGGGTGGGTCCTCCTTCGAGTCGCTGTGAAAAATCAAACAGTGTCCCCCTTAATGGCCAATGGGAGCAGCATGTTTATCGGAGGACTTTTTGCGTTTGTCCATTCCTTCTTTGTTGAGAATTGGGCCCCTCTTCCTATCGCTTCCGGAGATGTTCTTCCCCTTGCAAAGATCACTCTGCTTATGACATTCATCTCCAACATCATCTGTTATAACATCTATGGGATGATGCTGAAAAAGTTCACTGCTACCTTCCTTTCTTTTATTGGACTTCTCAGTCCAATTTTTGCATCCATTACAGGATGGATCTTTCTTGGAGAGACCCCATCTTGGATCATTGGCCTTTCGACCTTGATTGTCAGCACGGGCCTTTGGGTCGTCTATTATGCTGAATTAAAACAGGGTTATATCGTTAAAAAAGAAAAAACAACGCCTGTTTTAAATTAATCTCATTTTTTTTGTTTTACTGTTTTATCCGAATGATTTAAATCTCGGTTTAATAGTTAAAACAAAAAACTCATGAGCGCCAATATACCCGATAGACTGCAACAGCTCCTCCATGTCGCGCCAAATGAGATCTTGCTTCAGATTGAGTCCGACAAGGACCTTTTGAAAATTTTCATTAGCAACTTACCCTTAATTATCGAGAAAAAAGAATTCGGATTTATTGGAAAAATATTATCCGCTGTCAAGGAAGACAAGGAATTTGAAGAAGTTTCTCAAAAAGTTCAGCTTGCTTTTGACGATGTCCATGCCAAGGAAGGGTTCGAAAAAGCAGCAACATTAGAAAAAATCATCCAGCTCATTGGCGACGAAGATCAAGAACAAGCGATCGGCTTGATCTCCGAGCTGCCTGAGGACGTTTTTAAAGAGCACGCGGTGAACTTTCTTTTCATGGCAACCGAGAGAAGTTTAAGAGGAATCCTCGAGTTTTTATTAAAAAGACATATCGATCCAAATTCTAAAAATCCAAATGGACAGACGGTTCTTCATAAGGCAGCCTCAATTGGATTTCTTGGGTGTGTCCGTTTGCTATTGCAGCATGGCGCCCAAATCGACGCCGTGGACTCGAACAACCAAACGGCCCTCTTCAATTGCTGCAGCGAGCCGGATGACAAGATGGTGGCGTTTCTATTATCTAAAGGCGCAAATCCCAATCATAGGGGCAGGAATGGGAATACTCCCCTTCATATGGCTGCAAAAAATTCCAGTTTTGCACTTGTCGAAAAGCTGCTCTACTATGGGGCCAATCCCAACAGTAAGAATGAATCGGGGAAAACCCCTGTTTTTTATGCCTGCCAAGAAGAGTACCTAGAGCCCGAAATCCTCCAGTTGCTGCTGTGTGCACATGGAAGTTTATGGATCAAAAATTATGAGGGCAAAATGCCCTTCCAGCTTCTTGATGACGCCAGGATCGAGGAGCTCTGGGATTGCGGGGTCCTTGCTGCAAACGATCTTCCAATCGAGTATTTTGGATACCTCTTTGAATATAACCATGAATTTCTTAGGGAGATTTTCAGAGGATGGAAAATGGATTGGGTCTTTAGAAATCCAAACCCTAGAGAGCACATCCTAAGGAACCCTAAAACCCTTCTTTCTAAGTTAGTCAACTCTAAGGGACGTAACCCGTTCATGTTTTGTTTGATTTTCCCCGATGGCGAGTTTTTTAAAGGGCTTTATGATGCATTTCCTCAAAAAAGGGACGAATACCTTGCAGACTTTCGCAAGAAATACCCAAGGCATGCCTTATTCCTGGCGTCAAGCACTCAATTTATCGCACCCACCCCGCAGGCAAGGACAACTCCTGATATCACGGGATATACCAAGGCCATGGCGATTCAGGATTGCAATCGTTTTTTTATGGAGATCAATTTTTTCTTTCCTTCCGCGCCTGGGTATTTTGATCAAAGCAACCTCTCTGACCAGGGGACCCCTTGCGATTTGACCACAATACGTGGCTATTTGAAAAAATTCTGCAAAGTCCTGGACGATCCGACAAAAAGCGACTACGATCAGGAAAGACAACACGCGGACGCCTACAAAAAAATTGAAGAAAAGTTCCGATATGTCATGTATGGGCTAAGAGAAGAAAGAAGGAAATTGAGCGACCCGCAAATCTCCGAGAAGGATAAACACTTCATCAGGTTAAAGATCGCCTTGATGACCATACTCATCGCAGCATCTGGCAACCATTGCATTACTGCCAAAAACGACGTCCTGAATGAATGTATGGAGGTTCTTTTTGGCACCGAGCCAATCATGACCCTGTTTGAGAGGATCTCGCGCCTGATCCATTCCCATCGCCTGGGCCTTTTAGAAAATATCTTTACGGTAGATAGCAATGAAGGCCCAATGGTGTTGAGCCATGACATGCAAGCATTTATTTCCCATGAAGGTGAAAGTCTCGGGATGCTTAAGGATGACGTGCTTGAAGA
>JASHWM010000073.1 GCA_030044075.1 Candidatus Rhabdochlamydia sp.
ACAAAAGGGAATCGACCATATCAAGAACACCGCCAAGGCCTGGCAGGCGGTTGCTATCTTTTACAACGGCATCTCTTTTAAGCAGGGATTCGGCGAGGTCGCCCACCTGACCTAAAATTCCAAGAAGGGCTCCCCACGCCAAAGCTTCCCCAAAGGTGATCGTAAATCCGCCCCCTGAAAAAGCATCTCCAATGTAATGAAGGCAAACGCTTGTAATCAGGGCGCATAGAAATCCAGCAAGGGCTCCTTCTATTGTCTTTTTTGGACTAATGAAAGTCGCTAAGGGATGCCTGCCCCATAGCCTTCCAATAAAAAAAGCACCGATATCTGTGATCTTCGTCACCAAGATCAAATACAGGACCCACCATCTTCCGTCTTGCGGCGTGGCAAAATTTTCTGAGAATGGGTAAATCACCCCGAAGAGGAGGCTTAGGGGAACGGCAATATAAAACACTCCAAAAAGTTCAATTGCAACATGGACGACAGCATTGCGAGGGGCTTTGAAGTGGGTAATGAAAGAGATGATCATTCCAAAAAGGAGCACAACGATCGGGAGCTCAGGGAGGCTGAGCACTTTCTGAGAAAGATAAAAGGAAAGGACAACGCAAGAACTGAAAACGAGCATAAAACTGAGGTTGGGCTTTAAGTCCTTTGCATGCGTAAGCTGGACATATTCCCAAATCCCGATTCCGCTAAGGGCACCTACAGCAACCAGAAGAAATATGCCCACTAAGGGGACGTTCGAGAAACCGATCAATAGTGCAACAATGATCACTATGATCGTCGAAACAGAAAACCTTTTGCTTAAATCATTCATGTTTTTCAAATTCATCAGCCCCCCAATCGTCTTTCCCTGTGTTGGTAATCGATAACCGCTTTTAATAGTTGTTTATGATCAAAATCAGGCCATAAAACATCAGTGACATAGATTTCAGTATACGCAAATTGCCATAAAAGAAAATTACTTATCCGTTTCTCACCACTTGGGCGTATAAAAAGATCAGGATCAGGAATCTCCCTTGTATCCAAGTAACTAGAAAAGAGTTCTTCGGTAACGCTCTCCAAAGAAACAGCTCCCTCCTTATAATCGCGCATTAATTTCAAGGCCGCTCGTCTAATATCGTCCCGTCCTCCATAATTCATTGCAAGCACGAGTTTAATGCTCGTGCACGCTTCTGTTGCTTTTTTTGTGTCTTCAAAAGCTTGTTGAACTTGGATTGGCATATGCGACAGATCGCCAATTGAATCCAGAAAGACCCCTTCTTGCTTCAAGTGGTCTCTTTTATCTTTAAGGAACCTTTCGAAGATCTCCATAAGATCATCGACCTCTTCTTTAGACCTGTTCCAATTTTCAGTGGAAAAAGCAAAGACGGTGATGATCTTGACTCCAAGATGTTTTGCAGCCCTAACGACCCTAGTGATATTTTCAGCCCCTTTCCAATGGCCTACAAACCGGGGCACATGGTGCATTTTGGCCCAGCGCCTGTTTCCGTCCATAATAATTGCAATATGCTCAGGGACTCTATCTTTTTTTAATTCAGAAAGCTCTTCGGGGCGATAACTTCCATTGTCTTCTTTATCGATATAATTCATGCCGCTCGTTGACCATTTGATTTATGATGATGGACTGCTCTCTTTCAGGGCCGACGGACAGGATGCTGATAGGGGTTTTACACAAGTCTTGAATCCTCTCAACATATTTTTTGGCGTGCTGGGGAAGATCATAAAAACTTTTACACTGCGAGGTCGGCGACTGCCATCCCTGCATCACTTCGTAAACAGGCTCGAGGGCATTCCATTCTTCGATTGTTGGAGGCGGGTAGTCTATGGGCCTGCCCTCCAAAAGATATCCCGTACATATTTTTATATAGGGCAGAGCATCCAAAACGTCGAGCTTGGTGATCGCCATAGAGTCTAGTCCGTTGACCACTGCGCTGTACCTTGCCAAAACGGCATCAAACCATCCCATTTTTCGTTTACGGCCCGTCGTCGTGCCAATCTCCCTTGCCGCATGATGGTCCATAAAAATTTTTTCCTCATCAGATGACAGGCATGTAGGGAAAGGCCCATTTCCAACCCTTGTAAAGTATGCCTTCATCACGCCGACAACATGGTCGACCTTGCCCCCAAAGCCTGCTCCTTGCAAGATGCCATGGGAACTTGTAGGAGAAGAGGTGACGAAGGGATACGAACCAAACGTTGTATCAAGTAAAAAACCTTGGGCCCCTTCAAAAATAATTTTTTCACTTTTCTGATCGGCTTCTGCAAGGAGAAGCTCCACTTCTGCAATATAGGGGACAATCTGTTTTGCAAATACCAACACCTGATCGCAGGCAGCGTTCCAAGCAGCAGCATCGATCCCCAAAAGGACAAAGTCTTCACTTTTAAAATCAAAAAAAGATTGCAGGTGCCTCTTTGCCATCTCCTCGCTTCTAAAATGGCCGAGCCTGAGCCCGACCCTCTGAACTTTGTCCCCATAGCACGGTCCAATGCCCCTGCCGGTTGTTCCAACAGCGCTCTTGCCTTTTTTCTTTTCCTGCCAAGCGTCGATCCATTTATGATAAGGGAGAATGACGCTTGCCTTTGAGGAAATGAAAAGGCGTC
>JASHWM010000074.1 GCA_030044075.1 Candidatus Rhabdochlamydia sp.
GCTTCGAACATTGCGCCATGGTCCCCGATATTTGCAGAGCCTGCAAGGCCTACAGAACCGGAGATCTGCGCTGCAACATCGGAAAGGATGTCCCCATAGAGGTTCGGCATTACAATGACATCAAAGGCCTCAGGGGTGTCTGCCAGTTTTGCAGCTCCGATGTCGACGATCCAATGTTCGTTTGCGATATCGGGATATTCTTTGGCAATCTGTTCGAAGGTCTTATGAAAAAGACCATCGGAAAACTTCATAATGTTGTCTTTGGTAAAGCAGGTCACTTTCTTCCGCTCGGCATGACGGGCATATTCGAAGGCATATCGAATGATTTTTTCACTGCCGGCCCTTGAGATCAGTTTGATCGAACTGCAGACATTTGGGGTTTGCTGGTACTCGATCCCGGCATAAAGGTCTTCCTCGTTTTCCCTGACGATGACGACGTCCATCTTGGGGTGCTTGGTCTTGACATAAGGAGCATAGGAAACGCAAGGCCTTACATTGGCGTAAAGGCCAAGGGCTGTCCGGATCGTCACATTTAAACTTTTGAACCCGCCCCCCTGGGGGGTCGTGATCGGAGCTTTCAAAAAAGCTTTTGTATTTCGGATGGTCTCCCAAGTCTTGGACTCTATCCCTGTCGGATGCCCTTTCAAGTACACCTTTTCTCCGATCTCGACCGGATGGAGCTGAAGGGGCGCTCCGGCCTCTTTGAGGACATGAAGAGTTGCGTTCATGATTTCAGGGCCGATGCCGTCGCCATAGGCGATTGCGATAGGGATCATCATACTTTTACCTTAAAAACTAGACGAGTTCACTTTCTTGTTTTATACTCTCCTTTTTATGGGTAGTCAGGTTTATAAAGGCAAGAGAAATGTTACAGGAATTATTTGAAAGACAGAAAGAGTATATTGACCACTTTTTTGAGAATATCGATGTGGATAAAGCCTCCCAGTTTTTTGACATCTGTAAAAATTGCTCTGGCCTCATCCTCCTGACAGGTGTTGGCAAAAGCGGGATCATTGCAGAAAAAATTGCGATGACCTTGGTCTCGACAGGCACAAAAGCTCTTTATTTGCCCCCAACGAATTTCCTGCATGGCGATATCGGCATCTTGTCTTCCCATGACATCATGATCGTGATGAGCAAGAGCGGCGAGTCAGAAGAGCTGATTTCACTCATCCCTTTTATTCGAAAAAGAGGGGCTAAATTTTTATCGATCGTTTCCAATCCTTCCAGCCGTCTAAGCAAGATGAGCGATGCGAGCATTTCTCTCCCTGTCAAGAAAGAGCTTTGCCCTTTTGATCTTGCTCCTACCACATCGACTGCGATCCAGCTCATGTTTGGCGACGTTCTGGCGATTGCGCTTATGAAAGAAAAGAACTTCATATTGGATGATTATGCCATGAACCATCCGGCAGGCTCGATCGGAAAGAAAATGACACTCCTTGTCAAAGACCTTATGTTCACAGGCGAGCACATCCCGCTTTGCCATCCCCAGGACAAACTTGTCGATGTTCTGGTAGAACTGTCCAACAAAAAATGCGGATGCCTGCTCGTTGTCGACAAGGAGAAGAACTTTCTTGGGATTTTCACCGATGGCGACTTGAGAAGGGCCCTTCAAGCAAAAGGGCAGGCTGTCCTTGAAGCCAAAATGGAAGACATCATGACTTCTGCAGCAATCTCAGTCCAACAGGATGTCCTTGCTTGGGAAGCCATGAAAATCATGCAAAAAGATCCGAAACGTTGGATCATGGTCCTTCCAGTTCTAGAAGAAAGAAAAGTGTCTGGAATTATCCGCATGCACGATATTGTCCAATCCGGCCTTGCATAATCTCTTTTAAAAACTCTAGATTTGGAATTCTTTACTAATTATAGTAAAGTAAAAGCTTAATAGAGATTGTCATGACCGTTTCTTCATTTTCTTATTTAACACCCATTCTTGTTGTTTTTACAATTGGTTACTTAGCAATCATTTTTGAGTACTACATCAAGGTCAATAAAACGGCTGTTGCCCTTTTTACTGCTGTGATCTTGTGGATCCTCTATTTTCTGTATGGACCTTCCTCGACGCTGGAAGACCTCTCAATCCTCAATCATTCGATCGGGGATATTTCGCAGATTATTTTCTTTCTTCTTGGCGCTATGACGCTTGTCGAGATCATCGATTCGCACAAGGGCTTTAAGATCGTCACAGACCTCATTACGACCTCATCGAAGAAGAAAATGTTCTGGATGATTTCGTTTGCATCTTTCTTTCTATCGGCAGTGCTTGATAACTTGACCACAACAATTTTAATGATCTCCCTTCTTAGAAAATTGATCCCAAGTAGGGAAGAGAGGTTTTTGCCAGCTTGTATGGTCGTTGTCGCGGCCAATGCCGGCGGGGCCTGGACGCCGATCGGAGATGTGACCACCACGATGCTGTGGATTGCCGGAAGGATCAGCTCGTTTGAAGTGATCAAGAACTTGTTCCTGCCAAGCCTTGTCTCAATGATGATCCCTCTTTTAATTTTTAGCAGAGGGCTCAAAGGGAGATATAAGAAAGCGGAAGAAGTTCATGCTGTAAAAGAAGAACCTGGAGCCCGGTTGATCTTCTTTCTTGGCGTAGGTTTTTTGGTGTTTGTCCCAGTCTTTAAGGCTTTGACAGGACTTCCGCCTTTTATGGCAATGCTGATGGCGCTTGGCGTCCTCTGGCTGGTCACTGATGTTGTCCATCATCATTGCGAATATCGGGTGCACCTCCGTGTTCCACATATCTTGACGAAGATCGATACGTCTGCAATCTTGTTTTTCGTCGGGATCCTTCTCTGCGTCAGCGTCCTTCAGTACGCCGGTCTTTTAAAAGACCTCGCTGACTTTCTTCTGACAGAAATTAAAGTCTATGCTGTCATCGCTACACTGATCGGAGTTTTTTCCGCTATCATTGACAACGTCCCTCTTGTTGCAGGTACGATCGGAATGTACCCCCTTGAGCAGATCAGCGCCGATTCTCCTTTTTGGCATATGATCGCCTATGCCGCAGGTACAGGGGGGAGCCTCCTCCTGATCGGTTCCTCCTCAGGCATCGCTCTGATGGGGATGGAAAAGGTCGATTTCTTCTCCTACATGAAAAAACTGACAATCCCTGTCCTTCTCGGATATCTCGCTGGCATGGGGGTTTACATTTTCGTTGAAAACGGCTTCAGGATATATTCTTAGGGCGAATTTTCAAAAAAAATAAAAAAGATTTGCAGAAAAACATTCAGTTTATGTATGTTGTTGGCATCTTCAACGAAAAAAGCGCAAAACAAGCGAAAATCGATGAAGAATAGCTGAGGCGATAGACCTCGCAGGATGTTTTGACAGCAGTAGAGAAGTGATGTACAAGTAAAATAAAGCTTGTGTGGTTACTGTAAGTAAATTACAAGTAACCCCGA
>JASHWM010000075.1 GCA_030044075.1 Candidatus Rhabdochlamydia sp.
CATAGCGCGAGATTTTTCCTCAAGAATTTGCCTTTCAGTTCCGGAATACTGAAAGGCGTCAAATAGGGTAACCTGCTCGATTTTATATCTAAAAAAAATTCTTGATAGTTTTTTGTTGCTCTGTTGAACGAATTGAGATATTGAAAAATTAAACATCCGATTTTTTTTTTACATGTTGCGCTAAAAGCACCTGAAGGCCAGGTGACGAACTCTCTATCTCTGAGGGCGGGGATAAAAAAGTCGCAGCAAAACAATGAAAAGGCTAGAACAAAATGGTATCAAAAACTATGAGATCCTTTACACCAATACACCACTCCATAGAAGAGAGAAAGTTCGATAATTTGAGCATGAATTATCAAAACCTTTCGATTGCAGAGAACTGGGGGGATGTGGAATCTTCTAAGTTCTTAAGAGGGATCATCTTACTTAGCCTTTCAAAGATTTGGGTGGTGAAATGCAAGGATATCTCTCAAAAAGTGGATATCGCCATAACTGCCAAATAGGCTGCTTATCTATTATCTTTGCGATATCCAAGTAAACAACTGTTTTAGATCAAACCAGTTGTTTGTATTTATTGAATCTGCTCAGAAAGAAACCAACATGTTTTGTAAATCTTTTAGTTTGACGTCAGGAAACCCATTCCTTGCAAGCTGGCTTATTAATCCCAATTTTTCTTCATCGCTAGCAACTAAATGATGCCTGATGATGAAAAGGGTTTGGCCCATGCGCGTTAAGCCGTATGCAAAGAAATCCCCATACTCCATTTTTTCCTTTTGAGTGACATGCGTCCTTGTTCCATTGAGTGTTTGTAGGACAATCTTCCTTGAAGTTAAAAGAGCTCCATAAAAGTCTGGGTCTACTTTATTTGTTAATCTGTTTATTTCCCATTCGAGCTCTTCTTTCCTTTCAGTGGATAATTGTCTGCCATTTTCAGAGCCTTTAGCAAGAAGTTCGGTATATTTTTTGATTTTCTCTTTATCATCTTCAATGTCCTTTTCGAAAAGGTCCAATCCTCTTTGCATTGCGGCCAATTCATCTTTGCTTGGCAAAGTATTTTTGCTGTTTAGGGCTTCATCTTCATATTTGGGCCAAAATTCCTCTATAAAACTATCGCGGTCGAGGCCTGTTTGGACAGGACTTTCAACTTGCGTTGAACTTGAAGGTGGGGGAGAACTATGCCTTGGTTCTGAAATTGCTTCTGGAAGAAAAACTTTTTCTTGGAAAATGGAGGTAATGCTAGCTATAAGATCAGAAAATAGGGTTATTATATATGTGATTTTCCTTCCCATCCAGGTGGAGCTGGCCTCTGTGTCGGTTTTTAGGTTTTTTTCTCCCATATCAGAACTATCGTAAGCATATCCACAATATTGGATGCTTCCAGGCGGCTCAGGGCACTCAAAAAAGTTAAACGGATATTCAAATAAGCTCATATTCACAAAATTAATAATTTATTAACTTAATTATAACATAAATATAACAATATTAATACTGTAGTTTAATGGTAAATTAAGTGATTAATACTAAATTGGTTATAAAATTATTTCGAAAAAAGTATTTGAGTCGTTAGCAACTAATCATTAAAGGTTTATGGAGTTCGTTTTTTAAAGTATTGTTTTTTAGGAGGTTATATTGATGGGTTTCTTTGGGCGCCATAGGAATAGACGCCTTTTGAAAGGTTTTTTTTATTTCAATTTTTGATCAAGTTGTCCAAAAAATCCGACATTCTTTGATTCTATTTTTAATTAATAAATAGAATTATCTTTTATTTTAAATCAAATATGTTATTTTGAAAATAAATATTGATTTATTTTATTTTCATTAATTTATAAGTTTTGTTTATGAAATATAATTCGCTTATTTTGTTTTCATGTGTTGGGTGTTCCTCTCTTTTTGCGGAGCCAGAAAAAACACAGGAGCAACCCAAACAAAACCCCACTACTTTTCAATGTACTGAGGACAGGCCCGGATTTTTTTTCACAGCAGACTACTTATATTGGAGCTTTAGCGAGGGCGGCCTTGCATTTGCCTCAGTCTCAAACACACCTTTAGTTGAAGGCGCAGCCTCAACAAAGATCACGATCGAAAACCAGAACCATGGGTGGCATTCAGGGTTTCGCATTGGGGCCGGAGGAAGGCTTCCGCATGACAACTGGGACCTTTACCTGAACTGGACCTATTTTAACTTTACCAATGAACGAAGCATCCATAGAGAAAATTCTGTGCTCCCTCTTTTTTCACCTTTGGGTGCAGTCGCATCTTCTGCAAAATCAAAATGGCACCTCAACTTTGAGACGCTTGATTTGGAGCTTGGAAAATTCTTTGAAAACAGCAGATTTTTACTCTTTAGGCCATTTATTGGTGTGCAAGGGGCTTTGATCAACCAATCGCAAAACATTGCATATGGTGGATTAAGTGGAGGTTCATTTGCCCTGGACCATATCCACAGAAAAAACGACTTCCTTGCAATTGGCCCAAGGTTTGGTTGTGACACTCGCTGGATCCTAGGCGCCGGGATTGGCATCGTAGGGAATATTGCGGGCGACCTTCTGTTTGGAAAGTTTGACCGCAATGCGGAATTTACAGGTCCCTCTGCTACCGGAAAAGTGAGGGCCAATTCCCATTTTTTGAGCCCCAACCTTCAAATCGCCCTTGGTGTGGACTGGGCCTATTGCTTCAAGAATAAGCAAGTGCTCTGGCTTGGCGCGAACTACGAGACGCAATTCTGGTGGAGCCAGTGGATGGCGCCAGCTCTTTTCTCATGCAGCCGCAGCGAAGGAGATTTGGGAAGCCAGGGACTTACCGTTCAATTCCGATATGACTTCTAAACTTTTCTGAAAGATTTTAAAAAATCCGAAAAAAATAGATGTTTTTTCCTTAAATCCCCTATGTTGGATCCTTCATTCTCGGAGGGTTGTATGAAGCTATCAAAGCTTGCCATTCTTTTTTTAGGAGTTTTTTTATTTTCAAAGGGAGATGCCATGGAGATTGTCGAGAAAGAGAAGGTAGAAGTGCTTTCTTTGGATATTGTTTCCTACGAAGATTTTATTTCGGAGGAGCCTCTTGCGATAGAGATCATTCGAAAAGCCCTTCATGAGAAGGGGGTCGTTGGCATCCGGGGCATCCCAGAATACAAAGAAAAGGTCTTTGAATTTATTCAAAGGGCACGAGAGTTTTCCGCCCTTCCTGAAGAGGTGAAAAAAGCATATGTCCCCGACCGCGATGTGACCTCGCTTGGATATGAACAAGGAAGGGAGAAGTTTAAAAGGCCTGATGGGACATGGGTGATCGATGATTTGAAGGTCTCTTATTACAGCTTGGTCCCAGACTGCAAGGAAAATGTTTGGCCGAAGGAAGTTAATTTAAGGACTCCTTTTGAAGAGCTTGGCGCTCTCATGTCCGATGTTGGAACCATGGTCATGAAGAAAATCGGACTGATAGGAGAGGCTACCGGGATTTCCATTGATGGGGCGCCAAGGTGCGGGCGCATGCTGTATTATCGAAAAAGCACGGACAGCTCAGTAGACAATCCCCTGTGGTGCGGCGCTCACTTTGACCATGGAATGTTCACTGCGCTCATCCCCGCCTTTTATTTTGAAAATAATGAGCCGATCCCAGAGCCTTATGAGGCAGGTCTATTTGTAAGGGCAGCAAATGATGCAGTCTTTAAAAAAGTTGCCTCTGATGATCCGGAGGTCCTGATGTTCCAGGTAGGGGAGTTTGGACAACTCGTCACAAATGACGCGATCCGGGCGACAGAGCACCGCGTCCAAAAGGCAGGAGGGTGTGTCGAGCGTTATTCGATGGCCCTGTTTTTTAATGTTCCTGACACCACTGTCATTCGGTCAGACTCTATACTGACAAGCGATTCCAGGTATGGAGGGAAGGGAGGTTCCTGCTCTTTTAAGCGCTGGCATGACGAGTCGTACAAACGCTATCTGGCAAAGGATGAAAAATAAGGAATTGTCTTAGCAATCCTTAAAAATTTTCTATTACAAATTAAGTGGGATAGAGTATGAAAAGATCCTGATCAGCCAAGATTGTAAGGCTTTGATTTGGGATGCTTTTATGAAAAGAGTCAAATTCATATTAGGGGTGCTCGGAATATTGGGAATGGTGGTGGCCATCATTCTGATATTAAAGAGCGATTACGCTTTGCTGACACATCCCAAAGGAGTTATCGCACAAAGCGAGCTCAAGCTGATCAAAACGAACATTCTTCTGATGCTCATCGTCATAGTTCCGACATTTATCTTGTTTTTTTTTACCATCTGGAAGTACCGCTCAAGCAATGCCAAAGCTAAACATGATCCGGAGCATACGCACGGAGTCATTGGAGGTCTTGTGTTATGGATCACGCCATCTGTGATCATTGCTGTGATGGCGGCGATCACGTGGAAAGCCACTCACGAACTAGACCCTTACAAACCCCTTGAGAGCGATGTAGGGCCGCTCACAATACAGGTTGTGGCGCTTGATTGGAAGTGGTTGTTTATCTACCCCGAGCAAGGCATTGCAACAGTGAATTTTGTCCAATTTCCTGAGAAGACCCCGGTCCACTTCGCTCTTTCGGCAGATGGCTCGCCGATGAACTCATTTTGGATCCCTGAGCTGAGCGGACAAATCTATTCTATGACAGGAATGACGACATCTCTACATGTTATGGCAGACGCCGCAGGGGAATATAGGGGCAGGGCAGCGGAGATCAATGGCGAGGGATTTGCAAATATGACGTTCGTTGCAAAATCAACGACCCAATCTGATTTTGAAGAATGGGTTGCATCTGTAAAACTTTCGCCCTTACAGCTCACTGATCAAATCTATAACGAACTTGCCAAACCTTCCAATGGCAGCCCGATTGTTCTTTATGCCAAAGTGGAGGAGGACTTGTTTGATAAAATCGTTATGAAATATTCACATCCTAACAAAGCAAGCTTATGGAAAAGTTCTGGGGAAGACTGACTGTCGATGCCCTCCCTCATGTTTGGTACACGATCGGAGGGACGGTTTTTATGGTGCTCATGGTCCTGGCCCTAACTATCTACCTCGCAAAGAAAAAAAGATGGGGCTGGCTTTGGAACGAGTGGCTTACGTCGACAGATCCCAAAAAGATCGGTGTCATGTACATGGTCGCCTCTGTTGTCATGTTCTTTCGAGGAACGGTAGATGCAGGCATGGTATGGCTTCAGCAGGCGATGGCTGCGGACTCGCAAGGGTACCTTAGTGCGACACATTTTCAAGAGATTTTTACCTCCCATGGCGACATCATGGTGTTTTTCGTGACCATGGGATTTTTCTTTGGCCTCATGAATTTGATCGTCCCCCTTCAAATTGGCGCGCGCGACCTGGCCTTTCCATTTCTGAATTCGCTCGGCTTCTGGCTTTACGTTGCAGGCGCTGTATTGATCAATATGTTTTTCGTACTTGGTGGAAATTTTGCCAATACAGGATGGCTTGCTGTCACTCCGCTCTCTGAACTGGAGTTTAACCCTGGGGTTGGGGTGGACTACTGGATCTGGAGCTTGCAGCTCTCGGGCCTTGGGAGCCTTCTGGCAGGGATCAATTTTATGGTGACGATCATAAAAAAACGCGCTCCAGGGATGACCTTGATGAAAATGCCCCTTTTTGTGTGGACATCTTTATGCAGCACCGTTCTGATCATCTCTGCATTCCCCGTACTGACTGCTACGATATTCCTGCTTTGGCTCGATCGTTTTTTTGGGATGCATTTCTTTACCGCGGGGTTTGGCGGGAACCAAATGATGTACTTCAACCTTATTTGGATGTGGGGACACCCGGAGGTGTATATTTTGGTGATCCCTGGTTTTGGGATGTTCTCAGAGATCGTTGCGACGTTCTCACAAAAAAAAGTTTTTGGATATACGTCCCTGGTATGGGCGGCGATCCTCATAACCGCCCTGTCTTTTTTGGTGTGGCTGCACCATTTTTTTACTATGGGCGCCGGTCCTGATGTGAACTCTGCCTTTGGGATTGCGACCATGCTGATTGCGATTCCCACAGGAGTTCAGATGTTCAACTGGATCCTCACCATGTTTCGAGGGAAAGTTATTTTTGCATCGCCCATGTATTGGTTCATGGGGTTTGTCGTCATATTTACTTTAGGGGGTATGGCCGGGGTTTTAATGGGCGCTCCGCCGGCGGATTACCAGGTTCATAACAGTTTATTTCTCGTCGCCCACTTCCATACCATGGTCATCGGGGCTGCTTTTTTTGGAATTTTTGCAGGGATTAGTTATTGGTATCCTAAAGTTACCGGGTATATGCTCGATGAGCGTCTTGGCAAGCGGGCTTTTTGGTTATGGTTCATCGGATATTTTGTCTCTTTTGTTCCCCTCTATCTACTAGGTTTCATGGGGGCCACAAGGAGGCTCGACCACTATGATGCTTCGACAGGTTGGCAGCCGCTGTTCATAACGTCGATGGTTGGATTTGTCATCATCATGTGCGGCATTTTTACCCAAATCTATCAGATTGTCGTAAGTGTAAGGAAAAGACACCAAAATAGGGACACTACGGGCGATCCCTGGAATGGAAGGACGCTAGAATGGTCGACCTCTTCGCCGCCGCCCTTCTATAATTTTGCAGCGATTCCCACAGTAACTAGCCGTGATGAATTCTGGTACTTGAAGAAAAATGACCGTATGCCTCAGAGAAAATATGAGGACATCCTCTTGCCAAGGAATACAGCGATGGGGATCTATATTTCTTTCTTTGCCTTCCTCCTGGGGTTTGCCCTTGTTTGGTACATTCTGTGGCTTGCTTTAGTAGGCATTGCCGGGGTCATTGCCTGCATTGTCATCCGTTCGCTCGACGAAGATACAGAATATGAGCTTTCTGCAGCGCAAGTCGAAGCGATCGAGACATCAAAAATTCGAGGATAATATGGAAAACGATACGAAGATCTTTGGTTTCTGGGTCTACTTGATGACCGACCTTGTGATTTTTGCAGTCCTTTTTGCCACCTTTGTTATTCTTCGCGATAATACATTCGGAGGGCCTTCCGGCCGCGACCTTTTCGACTTAAAGTTTGCACTTGCAGAGACACTTATCCTTTTGACAAGCAGTTTTACCTGTTCATTGGCCACTTTTTCAGTGGCCAGAGGGCAAAAGAAACCAGCAATTTTCTGGTTCATGGCCACCTTTGTCCTTGGCATTTCTTTCCTAGTGCTCGAACTATCGGAATTTTCCAGTTTTGTTGACAGGGGAGCAAGCTGGGAGAGAAGCGGGTTTCTCTCCTCGTTTTTTGCGCTGGTGGGAACTCATGGCTTTCATATCACCATAGGATTATTGTGGATGCTTGTTACAATGATCGGTGTTGGGATGCGCGGACTGGTTATTTCCAATGTTTCCCAGATTATCCGCCTGGCCTTTTTTTGGCACTTTCTGGACGTTGTGTGGATCTTTATTTTTACAGTCGTCTATGGGATGGGCCTTCTTTTATAAAATGAGGGGCAAATGCATTATTCACTTTCTTCACGCATCATCGGTTACGCGGCATCATTGGTCCTAACTCTAGTCGCTTTTTTAATTATCTTTCAGCCTGGTTTTTTTAACCTGGGGACTAAGGACGCGATATTTGTCATTTTAATTCTTGCGCTCTTGCAGTTTATCGTTCAGTCGGTCTGCTTTCTAAATGTTTGGAAAGAAAAAGGCCCGAGGTGGAATTTAGTTGTTTTTGTTTCAACTATTTCTATCATCCTCATCATTCTTGTCGCCTCGATCTGGATCATGCACCATCTCAATTGCAATATGATGATGTAGATCGAAAGTGGTCATTCTAAGGATCGTTCACCTGCGGGACGATCACCATTTCTCCATCGTTCCGATGAAGGTAATACACGGGCGTCTCTTCGTCAATTGGCGCAAGAGTGACGCCGATGACGTTTGTCGTGTTTGTCCTAAAGCGGGCGCATACTAACCTTCCAAGACATGTGATGTTCGAGCTAGTCGTAGTTCCATGGACAAGCAGCTGGATCTCCCTTCCCGTGATCGTGACACCTTCAGGGATATAAATAGACCTTGCCAAAATGCTGATGGACCTAGAGGCTACATTCATATCATAAGAGATCACAACATCTGATCCCATCTCAGTAAAAGTAAAGTCCACAGGATTTAGGAAAGGCCCTTGGACCACACGGGCCCTGTTTCTGACATCTGCTGCCATTTTTCTCTCTTTTTTGAGGAAATTATACTCGATCCTTTCCTAATGTTGCAAGGATAGGGCGCTTTACTTCAAAGTATGCTTCACCTTTCAAAACACTCCGCGTGGACTCAGAGATGAACATCGGGCTAGCATGGGGTTCTTATCTTGGCGATAACGACTGCTACTTGAGTTTGAAGGCGACCTATGATTTTAACGTGTATTATATCCAAAATATGATGCGCTATCAATCAGACCAATTTCAGTCTGATGTGGGTGCTTGCCCATCCAACATCTATCTGCATGGCTTGAATGTGAAGGCGGAGATCAACTTCTAGTTTTTTTCTTACCAAAAAAGGGCTGAAAGGACTTTCCTTTCAGCTTTTTTTGGGTCCTACGCATGATTTTCTTTGTCAATTTTGAATTGACATTAACCTAAAAAATCCTTGAACATACCTTCTTTCCTTGCGTTCTAAAGAGGGATCAGTGAGAACAGGTGTCCTTTGTAAAGTGCTTACCGTATCCGCTGGTCTATCCTGTCTGGGACTATCTGCAGGAGAAAAGCAGAATGCCCAGTCACAAAAAGCAGTGGATGGCCTGCCAAACATCTCAGCAAGGCCTGTTGACAAGGAAAATAGTTTCGGTATCTTTGCCGATGTCTTAGTCTGGTCCGCAAAAGAGAGCGGAACAGACAACTGGGCCCAGGTTTTTTCGGGCAGCGGCACTTCCGAGAGCATCGATTTGCGGCAGGTCTCCTTTCATTGGAATGTGGGTTATCGAGTTGGCTTTGACTGGGGGATGAGGCACGATCGTTGGGATACACAGCTCTACTATACATGGTTCCGCGCCAAGGGGTCGGACCATGCCAGCACAAACGGAGAGATCGCTTCTTCATTCCTCGGGAATTTTTATATCAATAATCCAAATGGAGAGGGGACCGGTCCAACCTATCGGAATGCATGCATTCAGTGGACAATCCTCTTCAACATGTTCGACTGGGACCTTGGGCGCAACTACTGGGTGAGCAGGGCCCTCTCCCTTCGCCCTTTTATTGGGCTTAAGGGTGGATGGATTGATCAGACGGTCCATTCAAAATGGGAAGATCCCAATGTTGCAGACCCTGAGGTGTTCGGTGTCGCTACAGAAAATCTAAAAAATGACTTTTGGGGCATCGGGCCCAGCTTTGGCCTTGACACGCGGTGGAAACTGGGAGCTGTGTGCATCCACTCTTTTAACCTTTTTGGTGATTTTTCCGGTGCGCTCATGTGGGGCCATTGGAGGTTGAAGGATGTGTATAAGAACGATGCTCCACAGGAAGTTGCGATCGTGCTGCCGCATATCAGCGGGGCCGCTTCCATGTTCAGGGCATTTATGGGTTTTGGATGGGATGCCACGTTCAATAAAGAGCGCCTTAATTTTTCTTTGCGCCTTGGCTATGAGGCGCAATTTTGGCTTGACCAGCTCCAGTTTTATTCCTTTAACAGAGGAAGGCTTGCCAATGAGCTCACACTGCAAGGAGGAACGGTGGACGTCCGTTTTGATTTCTAAATGGAGAACGTTTTGCATCGCATAAAAAAGTCATTGTTATTTCCTCTTGGCATAGGTCTATTTGCAGCAGAGTGCCATGCATCTGATGTCCTTTCAGATCAAAAAAAAAATAATGAAAGGGGCCTTGCGAACCTCTCTACGACTATTCCGGGAACTTTTGATGTTTTTGGCGATCTCCTGGTCTGGTATGCGTCAGAGCAGACCTCCTCAAGCTGGGCCAATGTGATTGCCGAGGAGGAGACCTACATTACTGAATTTAAGGCAGAGGGGGCCTTTTTTGATTGGAATTTGGGTTTTCGCTTTGGCGTCGGCTATCAAATGGAGTACGACGGGTGGGATACCCAGCTGTATTGGACATGGTTCCGAACAAAAGCGAGCAGCTCCATTCCTTCAAATAGGCACACCGTCTTTTCTGAGTTCTTTGGGAGCTTTATCGATCTGTCGATTGCAGAGAGCGCCAAACTCCATTGGACCCTTCTCTACAACATGTTTGATTGGGAACTTGGCAGGGGTTTCTTTGTCAGTAAAAACTTGATGGTCCGCCCATTTATTGGGCTAAAGGGAGGATGGATCAACCAGACGATCCATTCTGAGTGGGAGAATGTGAGGTCGTTGACACCTCCCATAGTTTTCTATTTTCCTTCGAAGGAAAATTTGAAGAACAACTTTTGGGGGATTGGCCCAAGCGGAGGTGTGAATACCAAATGGAAGCTCCGCAATTTCAAAACGCACTTCCCCAGCCTTTTTGGAGATTTTTCCGCAGCGATGATGTGGGGGACGTGGGAGTGTAAAGACCAGTACACAAACCCCACCCCAAAACAAATTGACGTTCATATGAACAATTCCCAGCTAGGCGCCCTTATGGTAAGGGGCTTCATGGGATTTGGATGGGATGTTGACTGTAACGGAGGAAAATCTCATTTTTCTACGCAGCTTGGATACGAAATGCAGCTATGGGTAAACCAGCTGAGAATTCCTACATTTCAACAGCTCAGGCTGCATGGGGACTTAACATTACAAGGCGGAACGTTCAACTGCCGGATGGATTTTTAAAGAGATCGATATGAAACGAGGTGAAATCATTCAGAGCCTTTTCGCGCTATTGTTTGCGCCGGTAGCCCTCAGTGTGGCCGTCCACGCGGGTGAAAAGCAGGGCAGCGGTGTGCCGAACCTTTCCGACCGACCGCAACAACAAGACCGCAATGTGGATATCTTTGCCGATGTCCTCTACTGGAAAGCAACAGAAACGGTCGATTGGGCCCTTGTGATCGCGGAAGAAGAGGATGTAGAGCGGGTTTCATTTAAAACGCTCTCTTTTCCCTGGGACCCAGGTTTTAGGGTTGGCTTTGGGTATAATATGAAGCATGACCAGTGGGACACCCAGTTTTATTATACCCGCTTTAGGACAAAAACATCCCAGCGTGCGGAGGGCGGAGATGTCGCCTCGGCATTTTTAGGGACGAAGGTCTCTGATGTAGGGACCTATACAACAGGTAAAATCAGCCTGAACCTTAATTTTAATATGTTCGATTGGGAACTGGGCCGCGCATTTTTTGTCAGCAAAGACCTTTCCCTACGCCCCTTTATAGGGATCAAGGGAGGATGGATCAATCAAATGATCCATACGCATTGGCAAAACCCGAACTTCTTTTTTGACTTGTTCCCCCTTTCTGCTTCGGAAAGTTTGAAGAACGACTTCAGGGGAGGAGGCCCCAGGGGAGGGGTGAACACGAAATGGATCCTGGGAAATGTGTCCAGATGCTATTTCAGCATCTTTGGGGATTTCTCAGCATCGTATATGTGGGGGCATTGGGATGTGAAGGACCAGTTCGAAGATAATTTCCAGGATGTCGTTTTCGTCAAAGTGGGGAACCGAAACTTTGGGTCATTCGTGCTCCAGGGCTTGATGGGCTTTAAATGGGAGTTCAATTTCGATAGGGAAAGCTCTCATTTAGCGTTCAAGTTAGGCTATGAGGTCCAAGACTGGCTTGATCAATATCAGGTGTTTGACAATTTGACCGGCGGGCATGACAACGACCTAATATTGCAGGGGCTCACCTTTGATGTGCGCTTTGATTTCTAATCAAATCAAGTTCGCCTGCAAAAAGGGACTCTAGCGTCTCGCGCCTTCGAATCAGCGAGGATGTGCCCTCGTCGACCCATACTTCAGCTGGCCTTGGGCGCGTATTATAGTTTGATGCCATCGGAAAGCCATAGGCGCCCACATCCCTGATGGCCAGAAGGTCTTTTTCTTGAGCAGCTATCATCCTGTCCTTGCCAAAGGTGTCGCTGCTCTCGCATACGGGCCCTACGACATCCATGCATATTTCTTTCGAGCTGCTTTCATTGACAGGGTTGATGTCGTGCCACGCCTGATATAGGGCAGGCCTTAAAAGGTCGTTCATCCCCGCATCAACGATCGCAAAGGTCCTCTCTTCGCTCTTTTTGAGGTATTCCACTCTTGTCAGGAGGATGCCGGCATTTCCAACAATGGAACGTCCTGGCTCGATGATCAATGTTTCTTTACGCCCCTTGGCACAAAAAAGAAGAGAGTGGACCCACTCTTCCGGAGTTGGCGGCCTTTCTTCCTGGTAGGTGATGCCAAGGCCTCCGCCAACGTCGATATGGGAAAAAGAAAACCCTTTCTTCTCTAGCTTTTGTATGAAACGCTCTATGCATTGGAATGCACTGGAAAATGGACTCAGGCTTGTGACCTGAGACCCAATATGGTAATCGATCCCCAGGATTTGGATATGAGGGAGGTTTTTTGCAAGCTCAAGGGTTTCCATTGCTGATTTAAGAGATAGGCCGAACTTGTTTTCTTTAAGGCCTGTCGACATATAGGGATGGCTTCTAGCGTCTATGTCCGGGTTGATGCGGATCGAGACGGGAGCTGTTTTTCCAAGCCCTTTTGCTAGATCGTTGATCCTAATAATTTCAGGAATCGATTCTACGTTAAAACAAAAGATATTGTGCGTAAGGGCGAGGGCGATCTCTTCGGAGGTTTTTGCAACGCCTGAGAAAACGATCTTCCTCGGATCTCCGCCAGCTGCAAGGACCCTTAGGAGTTCGCCGCCTGAGACAATATCAAAACCGGACCCTAAAGAGGCAAGGAGCTGAAGGATTGCGAGGTTGCTGTTTGCCTTTACTGCATAAGCGATCAAATGCTCACGTGTCCCAAACGCTTGTTTGTGGGCCAGGTAATTGTCCCGGATTGCATTTTTGGAATACACATAGCACGGTGTCCCATATTTTTTTGCAATCATATCAAGGCTTATATCTTCGCAATAAAGAAGCCCTTTCCGATAATGAAAAGGATCCATGGGAAACCTCCGCAACATTTATGCGGAGTGTAAAGCTTCACACTTTTTTTTGCATTGGTTTGAAGCGGTTACCAGCTAATGCCAGATTCTTTCAGGAGGTTTTGGGCAAGGCGATCGCCAAGTCTTGCTGCAGCAATGAGGTCAATTGTCATGCTATTGACATTTCCCGTTTCCGAGTAGACCTGAGCCCTTTGCATGTAATAGGAGGGATTTTTAGGAGAAAGCTTGATCGCCCTTGAAAAATCATGGATTGCCATGTGGGGGCGGCTTACCTGTGAATGTGCTGCCCCTCTTTTTGACAAGATCTCAGCATTGCCCGGCTCTTTTTTAACGGCCGAGTTGAAGGAGTTGATCGCCTCAGGATACCTTCCTTCTTCCATGCGCTTGAGCCCTTTTTCAAAGCTTGCGTTGCTAGTAGCCTCAAGCCCTGTCAAAACAAGGGAAAGCGCCAGCACTAAGATCCTTATCATAAAATTCCTAAAAATAACAAATAAGCTTAAACTATACAGTTTTAATAAAAACTTATCAATAAAATTGAGAAATATATAATAAATAAAATTTTAATAATTACAATTTTATTGGGTTTTCTTCTCGATCTGCTTGATTTTTTCTATCTGTCTGGCATTCCACTCATCTTTACTATATGGGGTATCAAACCAGGCGGTAAGGATTTCTTTTAAAATAGGAGAGGAGGTCAGGCGTAGGCTGAGACCAAGGACGTTGGCGTGGTTCCAAAGCCTTGCTCCTTTAGCTGTTTCTGCATCGCTGCAAAGGGCAGCGCGGATCCCGGGAACTTTGTTCGCAATGAGTGTTGCGCCAGTCCCGGTCCAGCAAAGGACTATCCCTTCATCTGCCCTGCCATGCCTGATCTCTTCGACTGCTTGGAAGGTCACATCTGGCCAGTCTATCGGGTCTTCCCCGCTCCGAGGACCAAAATAGCGCACCTCGTGCCCTCTGTTTTTCACTTCTTCTAATAGAGTATCGATGATCGGATAGTATTCATCTGCACTGACGACGATTTTCATGGAAGGGCCTCCTGGTGTGGTTTGGGCAAAAGCAGCAATGAAAGAGCAAACAAACAATACAGTATACAAAATGGCCGACTTTTTCATAGACTCCTCATTTTTTTTAAAGAAAAATTATAGATTATGAATAATGAGGAATAATTACACAAAATAAAGTTTAGGGACTCTATGAAACGAAGGTACATGACAGCTGTAGGATTTATTGCAGTAGGCATTTTGCTTGTCATTTATTACGACCACGCGATGAGAAAAATTGCCAATGCAAGGGGATTTGTAGATGATTTTACCAACTTTTTTTCTCACAACCCCATGTGGAACCCCATCGTTACATTTTTTGGGGGAGAGGCTCAGGAAAAAATTGCGACCTATGATTATGGTGCAATGGTCTGTCTCATTATCGGGATCATCCTCATGCTTGGAGGCGTTTTGTTGATCATCCT
>JASHWM010000076.1 GCA_030044075.1 Candidatus Rhabdochlamydia sp.
GAGGGTTCAAGCTGAAGCCTTCAGCAGGTTGTTTAAAAGTACTAAGGATCTGTTAAGAGAATAATTTTAGAAAAAATACTATTAGTTTTTTTGTTGCCAGAGTTAATGAAAAGATGTAAAAACATGAAAACGGACAAAAAAACGACAGAAGCAAGTATTATGTTGAATTTTCGAAAGTTAAAACAAGATTTCTCTCCAGCCCTTGTCAAAGAGGGAAAAGAGCTGTTCGACCAGAAGAAGGTCGTCTCGGCCAAGATCCTGGAGCTTGACAACAAGATCATCAAGGTCAGCGCCCGCATCTTGGGTCAATATGACAACTGTTACGAAATTCAGATTGAGATCGACAGGAACGAATGCGAGCTCGTCGATTCCGACTGCGACTGCCCATATAATTACGACTGCGTCCACTTAACAGCGCTTTTGTTCTACCTCGAAATCCATATTGACGAGATCATGGTCGCGTATTCCAAAGAAAAAGATATCCATCAAATTGCACAAGATAGCGATTTCAACGATGAGGAGAAGCAGGACCTTCTCCAAAAATTCAAGCAGGCCGAGACAAAGCAGCAGCAGAAGCAGGAAGAGCTCTATCAAAAACAGGTCCTTCAGGAATATGTCGTTGCATCCGAACTTTTAGCGACGTCGCCATTTTTCAGGATGTTTGAAAAACCGGAAATCGACAAGGCGGAACTCGCCATCATTTTTTCTCTCCCGCAGAAAGTCGATGCTCCCGTCGAACTGCAGATTGCTCTAAGGCTTCCTTTTCGTTCCAAGCCCCTTCATATCCCTATACCCAAAAAGTTCTTTGAGGCCCTCCGTTATGAAGAGCCGATATTTATTTCTGGCAAACGGTATTTTTTTTCTATGGAATCGTTTGACCTAGATCAAAGAGAAGTGGTTCGGATGCTCCTTGATTATGCGCGCTTCATAGAAGTGCAGGGCAACGAAAAAGCGCAAAGGATCGTCCACGTCGATATAGAGGTCCTGGGAATGATCCTTGTCCATGTATATGAAAGAGCGATGCAGCATATCATTCCAGGCTCCTATTCTTCAATGGACGACGACCTCCCCACGATGCCGGGGGTTTATGAGGGGAGCATGGAGACGCCGATCAGGTTCTGCCCCCATCATACAAAGTTTCGTTTTGCCTTGGACTATATCCATCCTCCGGTTTCCAAGATCTTGCTCAAACCGCTGATCCTAGTTGAGGAAAAAGAGATCTCTCTAGAAGAGACCCGGTTTTTTGAGTGTGCGAAGCCGGGCATGCTCCATCAGGGGGTCTACTACAAGTTCCCCAGCTGCATCACTCGCTCCCATCTTAGGAGCCTTCCCCATCTAAAAGATATTGTTGTCCCCGAGCCCCTTTTTGGGTCTTTTGTGGAGAATGCCCTTCCTGAGCTGTCGCGCCTTGTCGATGTAGCCGGCGAGAATGTGATCGAGAACTTTGTCACCCTCCCTTTTACAAGCGACCTCAAGGCCAGCTGCCATCTGTCTTTTTTAGATGGCGAACTGGAAGCCGGCCTCGTATTCCATTACGAGGGGCAGACGATCCCCGCCGTCTCGAATCTTCTGAGGTATGAGCACCTGGATTCTTTCGTGACAAAGCAAGGGGTCCTGGCAAGAGACCTTGTCGAGGAACGCAAAATTATTGAAGACCTTTTCCAGGATTTTCTCTTCCAGGAAGAGCAAGGGGTCTTTATTGCAAGGTCTGAAAAAAAGATCGTAGAGTTTATGACCGAAGTGATCCCAAGGAACCAGCACCGCGTGACATTCCACTGCCCGCAAAATCTTTTGGACCAGGTCATCTATGACAAGTCATCGTTCCGGTTGCATCTGTCGCATTCTTCAAAAGTGAACGTCTATGAAGTGCAGCTTCAGGTGGAAGGGCCCTTGAAAGGAGTCAAAATCGACCTTCTTTGGGAGTGTGTCGCCTTAAAAAAAGCTTACATCGAACTTGAAACAGCAAAAAACAAGGGGAAGAAAGGGACAGAGAGCGGCAAGCTCTCAAAAATTTTGGTCCTCGACCTGGAAAAAATTTCTGCGCTCGTGCAGATCTTTGATGAGCTTGGAGTGACAAACCTTGATGACCATACCGTTGAACGCCCCCTATGGAGCCTTGTTGCGATCGAAGAGGGCCAGTTCGAAGGGCTCCCTGTAAAATTTTCTATTTCAGACAAGCTGATCGACATACGCAAACAGATGCTCGGAGAAATGAAGTTAACGTTCACGGGAGTCCCAAAAGAGGTGAGGGCAGACCTTCGCAACTACCAGGTGGAAGGCGTCAATTGGCTCGAAAGGCTGCGCAAGATGTACCTCAATGGGATCCTTGCGGACGATATGGGCCTTGGGAAGACCCTTCAAACCATTGTCGGGATTACGCAGCATTATTCAAACAGCCAAAATCCCTCCCTCATTGTTTGCCCGACATCTCTTTTGTACAACTGGAAGGAAGAATTTTCCAAGTTCAACCCACGGATCAAGGTAATGGTCGTCGATGGGACCCCCTCGCAGCGCAAAAAAATGATCGAGGAGATCGGAAAGCTTGACGTTGTGATCACTTCCTATACGCTGCTCCAAAAAGATATCGACACCTATAGAAAAGTATTCTTCTCATATGTCGTCCTTGATGAGGCCCAGCATATTAAGAACCGGGGAACAAGGAATGCGAGGTCTGTGAAGATGATCCAGTCTGAGCACCGCCTCATCCTCTCTGGCACTCCCATAGAGAACTCCCTCGATGAGCTTTGGAGCTTGTTTGACTTCCTCATGCCAGGGTTTTTAAATACATATGAGAGGTTTGTTGAAAAGTATATCAGGGTATCGGGACAAGAGCAGTCCAAAAACCTCGACTATCTCAGAAGGAAGATGTCCCCTTTCATTATGCGCCGCATGAAGAGCGATGTGCTCGATGACTTGCCGCCAGTTTCTGAGATCGTCTACCATTGCCAGCTGACCGACACCCAGATGGAGCTCTACCGGTCTTATGCGCAGTCGGCAAGAGACGAGCTTGTGAAGCTTGTCCAAAGGGACGGCTTTGACAGGGTCCAGATCCATGTCCTTGCGACATTGACAAGGTTGAAACAGATCTGCTGCCATCCTGCCATCTTTGCAAAAGAGACGCCAGAGCCTGGCGACTCCGACAAGTATGACATGCTCCTTGACCTTCTGCAAACCCTAGTAGAAGGAAAACATAAGACGGTGATCTTCAGCCAATATACAAGGATGCTCCAGATCATGAGGGACGATTTTGAAAAGAGGGGGATCCGCTTTTCCTACCTTGATGGTTCGAGCAAAAACCGCTTGGAGATCGTCCGAAACTTTAACGAAGATGAGAGCACTTCGGTGTTCCTGGTCTCTTTAAAAGCCGGGGGGACAGGCCTTAACCTTGTAAGCGCAGATACTGTGATCCACTACGATATGTGGTGGAACCCGGCAGTGGAAAGCCAGGCAACAGACCGTGTGCACCGCATCGGCCAAAAAAGATCTGTCTCTTCTTATAAGCTGATCACCCTGGGAACAATCGAAGAAAAGATCGCAGAAATGCAAAAGCAGAAAAAAGGATTGGTCAAGAAAATCGTGAGTTGCGATGATGAAGCGATTGCAAAGTTGACGTGGGAAGATGTATTGGAACTGTTGAAGACATAAGAGATGAATATGAGTGATATAAAGGATAAGGTCGTTAAGTCCGGCAGGGTAATTTGGGAAAAGGCAGGTCAGCTCACAGGGTTTCTTTCCAGTGATATTGGAATAGACCTTGGGACTGCAAACACTCTTGTCTTTGTAAGAGGCAAGGGGATTGTCCTTGCAGAGCCCTCCGTTGTTTCTGTCGATTCCGCCACAAATGAGGTGCTTGCCGTAGGGCATAAGGCAAAGGCCATGCTTGGAAAAACCCCCCGCAAAATCCATGCCGTCCGTCC
>JASHWM010000077.1 GCA_030044075.1 Candidatus Rhabdochlamydia sp.
TTCCAGCACATCCTGAGCTTTTCCAGCTTCTTCTGCAATGGGAGCCTTTTCTTCAATAGTGGGGGCAACCTCCTCCTGCTCGGGTGGAGTGGCCTTTATTGTAAATTCTGGCATAGGGATCTGTTCTGCTACAGAAGGGGCAAACATCTCCTCTTCTGGTAAAGCAAGCTCATCTTGTTCTGCGGTTGCAATTTGATCTTCGTGAGGTGGATCATTTTCTTCTTGTTCTACTGCTGAAGAAGCAGCCTGCTTTTGTCCAACAATTATCTTTTCTGTTTTTTCCGCTAGAGATGGACCGATCTGTTCGAATTCTACAGGTGCGTTTTGTATTGGTTTGGTCTTCGACGGTTTGACTTTTGATGGGGCGACCTGCTGCGGAGGAATAATGGCTAGGCTTGCTGCATTAAGGGAACTTGAAATTTGTAAAAAGAGAAGAAGCACTCCGCCTGAAAGAAAAAAGCATTTACTTTTCATGTGATCACTCGATTAGATCAGCCATTTCGGTAATATAATAGGTTTCCGTCATTGAGACCAACCCCGGAATATAAAAATATTTTTTTTGAGCTCATCATATATTTTTTTGGATGAAAAGCAATTATTTATTCTTTAACATGTGCCGTATTGTTGTTCAACCTTTATACATTTGAATGAGGTTTTGCCTATGAAAAACTTATACAGTCATCTCATTAAAGCGGTTTTGGTTACCTTTCAAAGTCTCTTTTTTCTAATTTCAAACAATAGTGATGCCAAGGAAAGTGATAAGATGGGAAAAGTCGAGGTCTTAAGCAACTCTCCGCGAGTTGTCGTTTACCACCATTTTTTAAGCGATAAGGAATGCGACCATTTAATTAAGCTCGCAAAACCTCATTTAAAACGCTCTACAGTCATCGATAATCATTCATCGGGGTCTGTAGTAGATGAAGCAAGGACAAGTTATGGAATGTTTTTTTGGCCAACATTAGAGGATCGAACTGTGCATGAGGTCGAAAAGAGGATTGCCTCTATCACTTCCATTCCAAGAGAGAATGGAGAGGATATTCAAGTCTTGAAATATGGAATTGGAGGGGAATATAAACCTCATTATGACTATTTCGACCCAAATTATGAGGGGGGCAAATACCATCTGCAGCGAGGAGGTCAAAGGGTTGCTTCCTTTCTGATGTATTTGAATACACCTGAGGAAGGCGGAGAGACCGTTTTTCCGGTACTCGGCATCAAGGTAACAGCGCGCAAAGGCGATGCTCTTTTATTTTATAACTGCGATGCCTCTGGCAATGTCGATTCTAGGACTTTGCATGGAGGGGCACCCGTCATTAAAGGGGAAAAGTGGCTTGCGACAAAATGGCTTAGAAAACACCGTTTTCAGTGAAAACATTTTAATTAGTCAGGTTTGATGATTTTGTGCGTGCTGTATCTCTTTTAAAAGGCTTTCCCATCCAGTAGCAGGGACGCAAAGAGACCCCCGATAAGGGTATTCAAATTCAACGATCAGGGAGAAAAGAAGCCCAATAGAGCAGGAGAGGATCGCAGTCAGACAAAGCTGGCGGAATCGATCGCTTTGGTAGACAAAAAATGTGGTCCCAATCATAAGGACAGCCCCGATCAACAAGATGGCAACTAGCATGGGAGGAATTGTTTCTTCATTGGTGCTCAGCCTAAGCCGCCTTGCTTCAATAAAGCTATTCACAACTTGAAGGGCCATTTGTTGAAAATTCGTTTGTGAGATGGAAGCTGGCTCAAAACTGTTGGCATCTTTCACGATGGTGCTCGTGAGGTCATAAGCTTGCATGCTGATCCCGCCATGCTGCATTGCGGGCCATTCCGAGCTGATCATCAGTTGAGCATACTTTACAATGTCACCTTGCATTTTATTGCGTATTTCCAAAGGAAATTCCCCAGAGATGCGGTAGAGTTGTCCAAGCGAGTCGACTTCTTTTGCAGTGTTTTTTACTGCATTGTCAAAATTTGCCCAGCTGGAGACGGAGATGAAAGCTAGGAGGACAGAATAGAGCATTCCGACAAGGTGGCCAAAAAGGCTTGGGACTTCGTTTTCAGGTTTTTCTCCCGTTCTCAATCGGTGCACGAAATAATGGGCCGTGACAAATACAGCCACAAATGCAAGGGAGAATATAACAGTATTGAGCCAGTCGGCCTTTTCCATCAGATAATAAATCATATGATCTGCTCTAAAAAATAACCCTGTTTCAATTTGCAACTTAAATAGTGAATAGAAAGCTTGTCAAGTCGTTTAATGCAGGTAAAAAAATATTTCGCAAGATTTCCAAATTCTCTACATTCAAAAAAAAGGAGATCGTATGGATGAGAAAAAACCCGACTGGAACATCTTGTTTCGTCAGATGCCCGAAGTTCGAAAAAACTGGAAAAGGTTTCTCCTTGCAGGGATCTTTTTGATCATTCTTGGGGGCCTAGCGGTGAGTTATGCAGGCCTTACGACAGAGTTTGCTGTCATCTTCCTCGGTTTCCTCTTAATTGGCGGCGGAGTTGTGCAGATCGCAAGCAGTTATTACTCTCTTAAATGGAGCGGATCTCCTGCGTCCTTCCTTCTTGGCATTCTCTATATCATTGTCGGGGGTTTGTGCATCATCAAACCCGTCCAGAGCGCCGAAAGCATTACACTCCTCATTGCGGCGCTTCTCTTGGTAGGGGGATTGTTTCGGCTGTTTTCCGCTCTCTATCATCGGTTTGATTATTGGGGATGGATGGTCTTTAGCGGGATTATCTCCACCTTTCTTGGAATATTGATCCTTGTCGAGTGGCCGGCCTCTGGCCTTTGGGTAATAGGCCTATTTATTGGGATCGAGCTCATCCTTGTCGGATGGTCCTGGGTTCTTTTGTCTTTAGCTGCACGGGAATGAGTGCGATGCCTAGGGGCCTAAAAAAATAAAATTGAGGGCAATACCATTATATGCTTTGAAATGCTGGACGATGAGCGACATTAGGCTTGGAATGATCTTTTGCTCCTCCGCAAGGCTATCGATATGCGTCCACTGGCCATTTTCATCTCTGCGGACGGTAGTCGTATGGAGAAAATGCGAGTCGAAAATCATGACGCGATCTTGAGACTCCTCTGCTTTCTTTAGCGCCTGTAGACATGCTAAAGCATCATCAGCAAGCCCTTTGATGTTGTGATAGTCCGCATAGTAAAAGATTTGGTCCTGCAATTGGGCATACTCTGGTGTAAATTCATTGCCTATTTTGTCTTTTTTGCTTTTTACCAACTGAATTAATTTTTCTTTGAGATCCCAAAATATTGCCTCCAGATCAGGGAACATCTGGTCGATCTGCTTGTTAATGCGAATGAAAAAATCTTCGATAGTGTTCTCATTAAAATAAATTCCGTGGTTCCAGGCAAAACCTCTTAGCAATTCAGAATATGAGATCGAACGGACTTGAACATGCATGTATTTTGCATCAATAAGTCCTTTAGAAGAGGTATAGACAAGGAGGTCTTTGATATTTTCCGGTGAGTTCCCCATGTCGGCTTGGAAAACATCGGTCTTCATGGCAAGATCAAATCTCATCTCCTCTATCTCTGAGTTTGAGTATTGACGGTCTGAAAGATTGATTTGAAGTTTTAGTGTGTTCTCAAGATTTAGTAACGAAAGTTCCGTTTGATTGACAAATGGGAAGCCTACAAAGGCATGGGCCGCATGAACTGCGCATAACACTTGATTCGTTTGGTTTTCATGGTAGAACTTTCCGTCAATGGCAGAGTCAGGGGTAGATGTTGCGAAATAGGTCTCCGGTTCTGGGAATTGATTTTTATTGAGGATGACTAAACGTTCGTTCCCACTGATAGGAAATGAAGAGGCGTCCACGAACTGGTCTTGTGAGGGGTCATAGACTACAAGGCTTTCGTTTTCTGCTTCTTTTAAAAAGAAGGCCTCTTTTTGCGGAGTAAGAATAAAAAACCCGGGTCTATTATGTGCAAAGTAATCTGCGTTGATACAACTGATTTTCTGAAGGGTGGGCTGCACTTCTTCACCCATGAGAGCCAAATACTCATTGATGGTGATCATGCTTCTTGTAGCGCCACTGAAGAAATCAAAATCAAAGCAATACCCGCAGGCATTAAACAATTCTAATAGGTTGTCCATGCCATATTTATGCACAGATTCTACGACCTGCGAGATGTACTTTTTTTGAAGCTGCGTTACAGCTGATGAGTGGGCGAGGGCATGAACATCGAGAATGGGGGGAAATGACCTCACCTCTTTTTGGTCTGCGAATTCTTTTTGATAATCGGTGTTTGTTGCTGCAATAGCCATAATTACAAATGTTTTTCGAGAAATTATATAAAAATTAATTATTAAATTCAACTGTTTAATTTTGGGGCTTTTTAATATAAGTTATTAATTTTTTGAGGCTTGTGGTTTTGGATAGGATAATAACAATGGGGACTTTCGAAACTTTTTAAGATGAAACCAATTACGAAATGAAATCAGATATTGGTTCAATCGAATAGTACTTTTCCCTAAGATAAATCGTAGGCATTAATTAGATTTTCTTGTTTTTTTTATAACTCTTCCGTAGCATTTTTTCATTCAATTTTAGGAATGAGATAAAAAAAACTTTAAAAAAATTCCTATAGAGTTATAGAAAAAGCTTCAAGGAAGTAAAAGATGCAATGCCCATTTTGTAATCATACAGAATTGAAAGTAACTGATTCTCGTAATGCAGTCGAACAGAACGCAGTAAGAAGACGAAGGGAGTGTTTGAGTTGTCTGCGGAGATTTACCACGTTTGAGACAGTTGATTTGACAATCCAGGTAAAGAAAAGGGATGGTCGTTACGAGGACTTTCAACAAGAGAAACTGATCAAAGGACTCGATGCAGCTTGTCGCCATACTCGGACAAGCCATGAACAGGTGCGGACTTTGGCCTATGAGATCACGACCGACCTCATGGAAAAACAGGTGAGGGAGATCTCGACGACAGAGCTTGGCGAAATTGTCATGAGAAGGCTTCGAGACCTAGATATGATTGCATATATTCGTTTTGCTTGTGTATATAGGCGATTTAAAAATGTTGAAGAGCTTGTGAAAGCCATTCAGGAAATTACGCCGAAGGATGAGGCCGAGGATCTTTTAGAGAATCAACTATTAACGAAAGGATAAATGTATGGCCCTGAAAAAAACTGATATTGCTCGATTTAAGAAAAGACTAGAAGACCTCAAAATGCAACTTCTCCATCACGTAAAAGGGGCAAGCGAAGAAGTAAAGGTGAGCGATGAGTCAAAAGGGTATTCCCAGCATCAGGCTGACGAAGGGACTGATGACTTTGACAGACTGATTAATTTGGAGCTGACAGGAAAAGAGTACCAGATCCTCAAACAGATCGACAGGGCCCTTGATAAGATAGATGAGAATACCTACGGGGTTTGCGATATCACTGAAGAAGAGATCCCCTTAGCGAGGCTTGAGGCTATCCCTTACGCTACCATGACCGTGAAAGCGCAAGAAAAATTTGAAAAAGGGATGCTGTGAGGCTGAGCTGGTTCTTTTTTGGTTTTGCGGCGCTAGCTCTTTTTCTTTGCGATTTCTTTTCTAAAGAATGGATCTACCAGAATATCTCCCTTCAACGGTCCTCCTATTTTTATCCCTACGGGGGGATTGGAGTTTTTAAAGATTTTTTTGGTGTGGACTTTTCCATCTTGCACGTCGCGAATAAAGCGGCGGCCTGGGGGCTTTTTTCTTCATGGCAAGGATTTTTGCCTTATTTAAGAATGGCATTTATCGTGCTGCTTTTGTGGTATTGCTTACATTCTAAAAAATTTATTGGACCGCTGGTTTTTTTAATTACCGGGGCGGTAGGAAATGTAGTCGATTATTTCCGTTTCGGTTATGTCCTTGATATGTTTTATTTCCGTTTATGGGGATATTCTTTCCCAGTTTTTAATGTTGCCGATAGTTTAATTTTCCTTGGTGTGGTATCATTTTTTCTTTCTTCAAGGCGGCATTCAAAAAATTATGATAAGTCAAGATCTGCTGCGCATTAGCACCCTTCAAGACGAGGGGGTCATGCGCACCTCGAAATGGGTCAAATGCCCTGTTCTACTTTCATCAGAAGAGATGAGGTCCCTTTTTTCTGATGGGGGAGATTTCTCTATGTACATCGTCAGCCGCGTTGTGGGCCTTGAGGAGGCCAAACTTTCAAAAGAAGATTTTTTGGAAAAATATTCTTTGTACGCCACATCTTTACAAGAGGGCAGGCTTCTTGATGAGAGCGGTTTGCGACCCTTTTTTTCTGCGATCATGACTGTCACAAAAGATGTACTGTACGCAATGGGGGTGGGCCAAGAAAAATATTTAGTTAAGGCCTTGCGGCCTGTTGTCCAGATGCAGCTGCACCATTTTACCCATTCAAAAGTGGATGGCTCGTACCATTCGATGGTGCAGGGCAAAGAGAGCATTACATGGGGCATCCAATTTTCCTATCCTCATATCTATCAAAAGCCAAAAGACGGGGGATTTGAAAAAGTCGGGATGAGTGAGCAGTTCCCCAACAGCGGGCTATTCCAGCGGATCGTAAAATGGCTCAGGAGCCATTCTGCCCCTACTCCATTTCTCTATCAGGGAGTGAGGCAGATCGTTCCAGTACGCCTTGGCAAACAAAGTTTTAATTGGATCCATCGTCATCCGGGCCTTGCAGGCGCTGGCCTTGAGGTGGTCCCTTATAAAGGAGGAGCAAATGAAAGTTGAGGTCCTGGCGATCGGTTCTGAAATCCTAATAGGGGCGACTGTTAACACGAATGCGTCATTTTTAAGCCATGAGCTTGCAGACAGGGGATACCATGTCTTAAAACATACCGTCCTTCCAGACAACCCTGAAATGTTGCACCAATCCCTGCCAGACATTTTGAGGACTTGCGATATCCTGATCGTAACAGGAGGCCTGGGCCCCACATGCGATGATCTGACAAGGGACATTTTTACAAAGTTTTTTGGCAAGGCCCTTATATACTCTGATGAGGTTGCAAAAGACCTGGAAAAACGCTTTGGAAAAACGTTGGCAACACTGCAAGACCAGTCCATGGTGCCGGAAAAAGCGGTCTTTTTCTGCAATCCGATAGGAACGGCGCCAGCGATTGTTTTTAAGGAGAAAAACAAGGTCGTTGTCCTTTTGCCAGGAGTTCCGCAAGAAATGAAAGCCCTTTTTTCCCAGTCCGTCGGCCCTTATCTTGAAAAACATTTTCCTCCTGAGGAAAAAAGTTATAGAAGCAGTTTTCATTTGGCGCTCCTTTATGAGAGCAAGCTTGATCCCTTCTTGCGCAGGCTACATGAAGACTTTCCAAAGATCGACATTGGCATTTATCCCTATTATGGCACGCTCACCGTCCGCATCAGTTCTTCTGACCTGCAAAGTTTCTCTAAGGCCACTGACATCTTCACAAATGAGTACCGGCATTTTATTTTTTCACAGACATCGCCAAGGCTTGCCGAGGCCCTTCAAGAGAGGATGATCGCAAAAGGCAAAACACTTAGTTTGGCCGAATCATTTACCGGGGGACTGGTTGCTGCATCTTTGACATCGGTCCCAGGGTCTTCCAAGTACTTTTTGGGCTCTGTCGTCTCCTACGCGAACTCATTGAAAGAAAACATCCTCCATGTATCGGAACAATCGCTTAAGGAAAAAGGCGCAGTGAGCAAAGAGGTGGTAGAGGAGATGCTCAAAGGAGTTTTTGAAGAGACAGGCTCTGACTATGGGATTGCGCTCAGCGGCATCGCAGGGCCAGATGGAGGGAGTGAAAACAAACCTGTCGGGACTGTTTGGATTGCGATCGGGGAAAGGGGTAAAGAGCCTTTTACTGCAAAATGGCAGCTGAAAGGAAACCGGGAAGCGGTCATCACCACCGGAACATTTTTAGCGATAGGGCATCTCTGGCGCTTCGTTGCACATGACATCCATCCATTTTCATAGAAGGGTTTTTGATGACGTATACTTTAATTGACAGCGGGAACGCTTGGAAGCTTGAGAAGTTTGGGACATATACGCTTGTCCGCCCATGCGCGCAAGCTGTGTGGAAGCCTGCTCTTAATGAGGACGTCTGGAAAAAGGCCGATGCTACATTCACTCGCGACTTGGGCAACCGATGGATATACCAGAAAAAGGTCCCTTCCTCATGGCACATTGAGATCTCTGGGATACAGTTTAAGATCTCTCCCACTGATTTTGGACATCTGGGAGTGTTCCCCGAGCATTCCCTTCTGTGGTAATGGATGGTGAAGAAGATCCAGGGAAGATCAAAACCTGCCAGGGTCCTCAACCTGTTTGCCTATTCGGGGGGAGCGTCGCTTGCTGCAGCTAAAGCTGGCGCGTCGGTATGCCACCTCGATGCATC
>JASHWM010000006.1 GCA_030044075.1 Candidatus Rhabdochlamydia sp.
CCATAAATGCCTGTATTTTTTTATCAGTGAGCACAGGTGTTTCATTAGGCACAGAGTACTGATCCCATGGAGAAGAATTAAAATTAAGTAGTTTTTTTATAAGAGGCATAAATCTTATTGTTTATTTAATTTAATATTAATTATAACTTAATAATTATTTTTTTTTAAATAATTTGTATTAATATTATTTCTTGTAATTACAAAGAGTTAATAATCAGATAGAAGGGAAGGTGTTTGTTGTAATATGATAAATATCAATAAGATGTGAGTTTGCGAGGAAATAGGAGGTTCTGGATAAAAAGCTGTATCCCGCTAAGTTTATAAGGACTAGAAAACTTTCCATTTCCTATTTTTTCTTGTCTAGGTATCATGTCCTAAAAAAGAGGCCTTATGCTCAAGTACATACCATTTTTTTGCTTTTTGCTCCTATTAGCCGGATGCTACCAGATCAGTTCTGACGATGACCTTAGGACCGTTCCTGTGACCAATAATCCCCATATCATCCCGGAGAGCGGAAAGTCAGTGCCTATGCATAATATCGGCGTTCCAATGGGCCAGCAATAGGGGTTTTTTAGGCCCAATAGAATTGATTTATTTGCACATGTTCGATACGCTTGAAGATGATAAGGAAAATTAGAGATCCTCATGAAAGAGAAGACAGAATATCATTTGTTTCCCTTTGATCCAGAAAAAGTCATGCAGGGCATTGGCAAAGATGCTCTCATCACCCATTTAAAGAGCATGCTTTTGATCCGCAATTTTGAAATAAGGGCGGAGTCTGCCTACCTTCAAGGGAAGATCGGGGGTTTTTTTCATTCCTATATGGGCCAGGAGGCCGTCCAGACCGCTGCAGTGGCGACGATGGGCAAAGACCAGTGGTGGACCACCTCGTACCGATGCCATGCCCTTGCGCTTCTCCTTGACGCGACACCAAGAGAGCTCATGGCCGAATTGTACGGCAGGTCGACAGGAAATGCAATGGGCCGGGGAGGGTCGATGCACTTTTTTACCGACCGGCTGCTCGGCGGCTATGGAATTGTCGGGGGGCAGGTCCCCATCGCGACAGGAGCTGGCTTTACATCAAAATATTTGAAGCAAGGACTTGTATCGACCTGCTTTTTAGGGGACGGCGCTGTCGCGCAGGGCGCTTTTCATGAGTCGCTCAACCTGGCTTCGCTGTGGGACCTTCCCTGCATCTATGTCATCGAAAATAACGAATGGGGCATGGGAACGAGTGTCGACCGCGCGATTTGCGTAAGGCCGATCGCAGAGAAGAAGGCGGTCGGATATAATATGAACGCCTATACGGTCGATGGCATGGACTTCCTTTCGTGCTATGCGGCCTTTTCCCATATTTTTGGGGAGGTAAAAACAACGTCGCGTCCCGTTCTTGTCGAAGTCCTTACGGAAAGGTTTAAGGGGCATTCGATCTCTGATCCCGGTCTTTACAGGACAAAGGAAGAACTTTCCGCCTGCATGCAGAAAGATCCGATCAATTTGCTCGCAAAAAAAATGATCGATAAGAAATGGCTGACGGAAGAAGAATTCCAAAACCTCGACAAACAGCAAAAAGAGATCGTGCTCGATGCAATGAAGTTTGCCGATGAAAGCCCATGGCCTGATCCGATCACGCTTGGCGAAGATGTGTTTGCCCCATAAGAAGGAGAACTGAATGGCAGGACAAGTAGTTGAAATTAGAGAAGCGATCAGACAAGCCCTCGATGAGGAAATGAAGCGTGACTCCAGGGTATTTGTCATGGGGGAGGAGGTTGCAGAGTACAATGGCGCCTATAAAGTGACGAAGGGGATGCTTGACAAGTGGGGCAAAGAGCGAGTGATCGACACACCGATCTCAGAGCTTGGATTTGCAGGACTTGCTGTTGGCGCTGCCATGACAGGGCTTCGTCCTGTTGTCGAGTTTATGAGCTTTAACTTTTCGTTTGTTGGGGCAGACCAGATCATCTCTCATGCAATCAAGATGTATTACATGTCCGGGAACAGGTTTTCAGTTCCCATTGTTTTCAGAGGGCCAAACGGCGCTGCAGCGCAGGTCTCGTCCCAGCATTCCCATTGTGTGGAAGCGATCTATTCGAACCTTCCTGGACTGATCATTGTCGCTCCCAGCAACCCGTATGATGCCAAAGGGCTGCTGAAGTCCGCGATTCGCAACAACAACCCTGTCCTCTATTTAGAAAACGAGCTTGAATATGGCCTGAAGGGGGAGATCCCAACAGAGGAGTACCTCGTACCGATAGGAAAAGCAAAAGTTGTCGTAGAGGGAAAGCACGTGACGCTCGTATCTCACAGCCGAATGGTCAACCTTTGCAGGCTTGCTGTGGAAGAGCTTGCCAAGAAGGGGGTCCAAGTCGAGCTGATCGACCTTAGAACAATTAAACCTTTGGATATCGCGACAGTTGCCTCTTCAGTGCGTAAGACCCATGCTTGCGTGATCGTTGAAGAAGGCCATTATTTTGGAGGGATAGCAGCTGAGCTTGGTTTTGAAATTTCCGAGCGCTGCTTTGATGCTCTTGATGCTCCGATCAAACGAGTCTGCCAGCTAGAAACTCCAATGCCCTATTCCAAAACATTAGAAAAAGAAACGATGCCGACGAAGGAAAAAATCATTCAGGCTATCGAAGAAGTTCTGTCATAAACGGGAGTGCAACATATGCCCTTTACATTTACAATGCCCAAACTGTCTCCGACGATGGAAGAGGGCACGATTACAAAATGGCTAAAGAAAGAAGGTGATTTTGTAAAAGCTGGCGAAGTGATCATTGAGGTCGCCACAGACAAAGCTACAGTAGAACATGCTGTCATTGATCCTGGATACCTGCGCAAGATCCTTATCCCAGAAGGAAAAGAGGCTGTCGTCAATCAGGCGATCGCGATCTTTACTGAAAAGAAAGAGGAGAGCATTGAAGGGTATGTTCCCGAAGGAGTGGCGCCGCAGGCCGCAAAAAAAGTAGAAGCAGAAAAGCCGCAAAAAGCAGAAGCTGCCGTGAAAGAGTCCGCCGCCCCTCCAAAAGGGGGAGCGATGCAGCAACCTTCTTTTACCCCTGCGCCTGTTTTAGAGAATTATGAATTTGCAAGAGGAGAATATACAGGGCGTGTTCCAGCTTCTCCCCTTGCTAAAAAACTCGCAAAGGAAAAAGGGATCGACCTGACAACGGTGCATGGCACCGGCCCCAACCATCGGGTGATGAGCCGAGATATCGATCTTGGACAGCCAGACCTTCTCGTAGCCTTCGACCGCCACCGGATCCCAGAGCTTGCACCTGGAACGTACGAAGAAGAAGCGCTGTCGCCCATGAGAAAAATC
>JASHWM010000007.1 GCA_030044075.1 Candidatus Rhabdochlamydia sp.
GCGCTCCTTTGCTATCATATACACTTTCGCAGCAGCTGATGCCCTGATATTGGAATTGTGCAGATCATCTACAGTTGTAAGAGGGATTTTTCTACCTTCGCAGTATCCTTCCAAAATACCGATCGCAAGCTTGGTTGCTTTATCTTGAAGATGGGAAGCGTAGTCTGCAAGGTTTGCCACCTCTTTTTGTTCGCAAAACTTTTTAAGGACGGCCAGGAGTTTTTTCAGATCTTCATGTTGTGCAAGTCCTTCGGGAGTTGTTTGTGTATTATCCGTAAGAAGCCGTGCTTCTGCCAGTAGGACGACTTTTTCAAGCTTCCTTACATAGCCTTCTATGGAAGGCTGGCCAAAGTCTCTGCCTGGACACTGATGGATAAAACTTCTGATCAGCACAGCCTGTTCATCAGCCTCTTTTTCCAAGCCATACATTTCAGTGTACTGCTTGCGAAAAGCAGAGATTTGTTTCTCTGTCACTCTTCCTTCCAGCTCCTCCGGAGCGCCTTTAAATCTTTCTCTTCCTGCTGCAATAAGAGAATAATACCAGCACGTCCCCCTTTTCTGCGGACTCTGTTTCTCTCTTTGGCGTGCATCGCCTAAAGAATAGTCTGCATCTTTTGCAGGCTTCCCACAAGGAGGGTAACAGGCGATTTGTTTAGGGGTGATTGCTGCCATAAAATATCCTCTTAAATACACTTTTATGAGAATAATATTGTTTCTTTCTAATTATTACAATTAAAGATGTTTTTTGTTATTTTAATAACTCCCTATTCAAACATGCTCTAAATGAAAATTTATATCGGCAGTAAATAATTTACTTAGACATCAAGCCTATAGGAAACATCGGGAAGGTGCCGGTAGCGCTCAAGGACAGGCGTTACTTCTTCTTTAATAAATTTGTCGACCTGCTCTTTGCTGATCCCTGTAAAGCCGTCTTCCGAAACAAGATTTTTTAATTCTATGAGAGAAAGGCCAAGACTTTTATCGCGGCTCAGGGTCTCTAAAAGATCGATCTCGGCCCCTTCCATTTTTCTTTTTTTCACGGCCTCGAGCGCATGTTTGTTCAAAAGGGCATGAATTTCCTGCCGGTCTTTGCCTTTAGACACTGCCTTCATCAAAATGCTCTCGAGCATGAGAAGCGGCATCTCTTTTTGCAGATTTCTTTCGATGACCTTTGGGTAAACAGTCATTGAAGCAGTGATATTGAGGAGGAGGTTGAGAATTGCATCGGTGGCCAAAAACCCTTCCGGAATGCAAAGGCGCCTGTTTGCAGAATCATCAAGCGTCCTCTCAAGCCATTGGGTCGCTGCCGTATAGGTAGGATTTTCAGAGAGGCTCATCACAAAGCGTGAGAGGGCGCACACTCTTTCAGAGCGCATCGGATTGCGTTTTTGCGGCATTGCCGAAGAACCGATCTGGTCTTCTTCAAAAGGCTCTTCGATCTCTTCCAAGTGGCTGAGAAGGCGAAGGTCTGTAGCCATTTTATGGCTGCTCACTGCAAGGCCCTCAAGGACATGGAAGATCCTTATGTCATGCTTTCGCGAATAGGTCTGTGTGCTGATGGTGACCGGCTTTACAAAGCCCATCTCAGTGGCAACAAACTGGTCGAGCTGTTCAACTTTGGAAATGTCTTTTGCAAAAAGTTGGTAGAAAGATGCCTGGGTCCCTGTAGCGCCCTTGATCCCAAGGAAGGGGATCGTCTCGAGCTGGAACTCGAGGTCTTTGAGGTCTAGTAAGAAATCCTGCAGCCATGTTGCCGCCCTTTTCCCCACTGTCGTTGGCTGCGCAGGCTGAAAATGGGTATAGGCAAGAGTTGGGAGGCTGGCATATTTGCTTGAAAATTGAGACAGGTTGCGCAAGACCCCGACAATCTTTCCCTGCAAGAGTGTAAGGCCCTCGCGCATTTGGATCAGGTCGGTATTGTCCATGACGTAGCAGGAGGTCGCCCCAAGATGGATGATCCCCCGGCTCTCTACAGCTTTGTCAGCATACGCGCGAATATTTGCGACGACCTCATGCTTGCACTGTCTTTCGTAGCGGGTAATAGCATCGAAATCGATATCTTCCTGGGCTTTTTCAAGTGCTTCAATTTGCTGCGCCGTGATCGGTAGGCCGAGCTGCCTTTCCCCTTTTGCAAGGGCCGTCCACAGTTTTCTCCAGGTCAGATATTTATAATAGGGGGAGAACAAATGCAGCATCTCTTTGGACGCGTAACGGCTTGCAAGGGGGCTATGATAGATATTGGGTTGAAGCATGCCTATTGCACTTGTTGCATAAGGTTTTTTAAGATTTTCTGGATCTCTTTTTTTTCTGCTAGTGACGGACAAAAGCTCGGATGCTTGACATACGCCTGCATCTTCGAAAGAGCTTTTATAAGCTCCTGGCCTTGGTTTGCTGCCCTTTTGTCTTCTTTTTCCAGGGGAAATACCTTGCGGATCAAAAACAGCAGCTCCTGCTTGGGCTGGCCATTATAGTTTTGGATGATCTCTTCCTTTTTTTCCATGGGGCCGTTCCTGCTGGCAAGGGTATAGATGGCCTGCCTTGGCATACGGTCCGCTTTTTCATGAAGAGGTTGGGGAAGAGAGCTATAAAACTCGTAATACTGGAGGAAGTTGTAAGGGGTCTGGCGGTTTCCATAGGTCGCAATGAGCCATGCTGTAAAAGCGCCATCCTTGTATCCCTTTAAGATCTCTGCAGCTTTCTTGATCCTCTCGCCATGTAAAATGGCAGCTTGATTATGGATGGCCTTCACTTCTGAGGTGATAGAGATCAGAGTGAGGAGGTCAGAGCGGAGATCGCACTCATCTGATTGGTATTCGCTTAAGATCGCTTCCAGCCTTTCCTGCTCATTGTTGCTCAAGGGAGCGACACGGAAAACTCCTGAGAAGCTGGAGAGCTGACCCCTTGAGGAAAGCTCGGCCAGGCTTGTCATCTTTGAAAGAGGCTTGCTCGTGCCCTTAAGCCTTTCGGCAAGGAAAGCATTTACTTTTGCCATAATGTAAAGCCGTTTTACATTCTTTGAATGATTTCTTTGGCCAAAGAGACATAATCTTCTGCAGCCCGGCTGCTAGGAGAGGTCTCAAAGACTGGTTTTCCAAAGACGGAAGCTTCAGAAACAGCAATATCCCGTCGAATTTTAGCTTGAAGTGTTTTTCCGGGGAACGTCTTCTCAATCACATCCAAAAACGCGTTGTTGCTTTTTCCTCTTGGGTTCCAAAAAGAGAGTGCGACGCCAATGATGGAAAAGGGATGCCTGCTTGAAATATTCTCCATAAAAAGGGAAAGCCTTTCCAGTCCTTTCACGCTGTAAAACTCAGGCGTTGCGCAAACAAGGGAATGGTTCGATGCGATCAGTGCAGATTCCGTGAGCCAGCAGAGGGATGGGGGCGTATCGATCACAACAGTATCATAATCTAAAGCTTTGAGGATCTCCTTCAGCTTTTCATGGGAATAGCGGTCAGCGGCAAGGGCCCCTGTCACTTCGACCCTTTCGAGCCAAGTGTCGGCAGGGATCAGGTCCAAATTGTCAACAGGTGTCTTGACGATCACATCCTGGACATTTTTATTTCCCAGTAAAACGGGCGCCATACTATCTTGCGCATCAGGATCATAACCAAGACCTGTGGTCAGGTTTGCCTGAGCATCGAAATCGATGAGCAAAACTTTTTGATCGTAAAACTTGGCAAGGGCGCAGCCGAGATGAAGTGCTGTAGATGTCTTTGCTGTTCCTCCCTTAAAACTGCTTACTGTAATTGTCTTCATGTTGGTCCTTTTTCCGAAAAGGGTGAAGTAAGGGCCTTTTCCTCGTTTTCTTTTTCAAGGGCATCAAGGAAGGCTTCCAAATCGATCTCACCATGAACCACGTTGTCCCTTGTTCTCAAAGAGACGCTGCGATTTTCCATTTCTTTGTCACCTACCGTCAACATATAATTAATTTGCAATAATTGAGCACTTCTTATTTTTTTGCTTACAGATTCGCTCGAATCGTCAACATCGCAGATAAAACCATGGCTTTGGATCCTCTTTGCAACTTCATAGCTATAGTCGCTATGGCGGTCCGCAATAGTGATCACACGAACTTGCGAGGGGCTGAGCCAAAGAGGAAATTTTCCAACAAAATGCTCGATCAAAATCCCTATAAACCTCTCGATCGACCCAAAGATGGCGCGGTGGATCATGACAGGCCTCTTATGCATCGCGTCTTTGTCCATGTATTCTAGATCGAACCTTTCCGGAAGCGCCATGTCGAGCTGGATTGTTCCGCACTGCCACGACCTGCCAAGGGCGTCCCTAATATGGATGTCGATCTTCGGGCCGTAGAAGGCGCCGTCGCCCTCATTGATCTTGTAAGGCTGCCCCCATTCATCAAGGGCATCTTTGAGGCCGCTTGTCGCAACCGACCAGTCCTCATCGGTCCCGATGCTTTTTTCAGGCCGTGTCGAGAGCTCCAAACGATAAGGAAGGCCAAAAGTGGAATAGGTCTTTTCGACAAGTTGAAGGACGTTCAAGATCTCCCCCTTAATATCGGAGGGGCGCATGAACAAATGGGCATCGTCCTGGTGGAAGCTGCGCACGCGGAAAAGGCCGCTAAGAGCTCCCGATGCCTCATGGCGGTGGACATGGCCAAACTCGCAGATCCTGAGGGGGAGCTCGCGATAACTGTGCTTTGTCGATTTAAAAAAAAGCATGCAGCCCGGGCAGTTCATCGGCTTGATGGCGAACTCTCTCTCCTCGATGCTAAAGTCGTACATATTTTGTTTATAGTGTTGCCAATGTCCCGACTTTTCCCAAAGGTCGCGCCCCATAACTTGCGGCGTCTTGATTTCGATATAGCCGGCCTTTTCATGGAGGTCATGCCAAAAGTCAAGGAGGTTGTTCCAGATGATCATCCCTTTAGGATGGATGAACGGCATCCCGGGAGCTTCCTCATGTAGCGAGAACAAATCGAGCTTCGGCCCGAGGATTTTGTGGTCCCGTTTCTTTGCTTCCTCAAGGAGGAAAAGGTAATCCTTAAGTTCTTTTTTATCAGGAAAAGAGATCCCATAGATCCTTGTCAACATCTCCTTTGTGGCATCGCCGCGCCAGTAGGCGCCGGAGGTCTTGAGGATCTTAAAAGCCTTGATCTTGCCGATCGCTGGCAAATGCGGCCCGCGGCAGAGGTCGAAGAACTCCCCTTGCTGATAGGCCGTGATCGGGCTTCCCTCTTCAAAACTTTCGATCAGCTCTTGCTTATAACGATTGCTTGCAAACCTGCCAGAGGCTTCCTTTTTACTGGGGAGGACGAAGCGCTCTGTCTTGTAGTTCTCCTTCAATATTTTTGCGACCTCTTCTTCAATCTTCTCAAAGTCGGCATCAGAGACGGTGAGCTCGGCAAAGTCATAATAAAACCCGTTTTCGATCGTCGGCCCTATGGTCGGCTTGGCATTTGGCCAAAGACGGAGGACGGCCTGGGCAAGGACGTGGGCGGAGGTGTGCCAGAACACATCTTTTCCTTCAGGATCGGTAAAATTCCAAATCTTGACCTCGTCGCCTTCATGCAAAAGTGTTGAAAAATCTTTCAGCACACCGTTAATACTTGCTGCGACAGCCTGGTGCGGCTCTCTTAAATTGAGCTTTTCTGCGAGGTCCTTCACTGAGCTCCCATCTGGAAGTTCAACAGGTTTTTTTTCGACAAAAATATTCATTTTGCTTCCTGTACATTTATGTAAAGAAAGCACTTTATCACAG
>JASHWM010000078.1 GCA_030044075.1 Candidatus Rhabdochlamydia sp.
TCCTTTTGGGCCAGCTACCCCAAATGCACTTTGGTTTCTTCCTGTTTCAGCAAATAGCGGAGTTGATCCGAGTACAAATATCGAGGCAATCAATGCTAGATACAACTGAGAGGTTTTTTGCATAAAGATCCCTATCATTTTGAGAATAATAACCTGAAATTTCTACAGGACACCGTTACACGTTCTGAGGCACATCGCCCATTCTTCTCTTACAGGGCAAGTTCGATATCCTGTTGCCTTTTCAAATTATAAATTTGTAAAAAGAGCTAAGCTAACCCAACTTGAAAAAGGTTACAATGTTTTTTTTAAGAGAAAAGCAAAAAATTGAAAAAATTTTAAAACCTCTCTATGGATCCATTAAAAAAAATTGACGCAAAACATATCCTCAAGCAGATTTACCGAAGATTTTTTCATCAATTCATGGTCAATTGCTGGAACGAAAGTAGATATTAAGATGGTTAAACATGTCACTTAGGAAGGTCCTCAATGAATCGGCCCATACAAGCCTTTGTTTTTTTTCTGTTCTTCCTTAATTTTCAGCCAGCTAGATGCTCAGAAAAAATCTCAAGAGAAGACAAGACGATTGCAGTTTTTACAATGCCAAAGTCAGGAACGCACCTTATAAAAAAGCTCATCCACGAAATTACGGACCTTCCTATTTCTTCTAGACCTGCCCTTTTTTTTCAACTTTTCGGACCGGATGACAGATATGCTTTCATCCAACACGTCTTTACCGCCTATAATTTTCTAAGAAATGACACATCCAATCGCTATATCAAATTACTCTTGATAAGGGATCCAAGGGACATCATTATCTCAAAAGTATTCTGGCTGCAAAAGAACCAGCATTGGTTTAAAGACGACTTAAAAAAATCCATTCATCAGATCATCTCTCTTCCTGTGGAAGAGCAGATCACAGCTGTTATTAACTTTCCTGACGAATACTTCAGCACTCATTATTTTGCAAAAAACGCATACGCATGGATGAAAGACCCAAGCGTATATGTCTGCCGATTCGAAGATCTTGTTGGATCTCATGGAGGGGGAGATGATGATGCGCAGGCCAAGGCAATCCGTTCTTTAGCGTCCCATATCGGATATTCGCTGACTGATCAAGAAATTGCAGATATTACAGGCGAGCTTTTTGGGGAAACAATAACGTTCCGAAAAGGACAAATTGGCACATGGCGCGAATATTTTACTCCCGAACATAAGGAAATGTGTAAAAAAGTATTAGGGCAGGACCTAATCAACCTAGGCTATGAAAAAGACTTTAACTGGTAAGAAATAAATGGAAAAATTTCTTTGCTGCAAAACCTGTCCATCTTCTAAATTCTCATCCGAAATTGATTGTCAACAGAGGTTTATATGATACAACTCATTCAATATTTTATCGCGTTTCTCTTGCTCCTCCCTTTTTGCTCGCAGGCCAAAGAGACCATTTGCCTGAACATGATCGTAAAAAATGAGAGCGGGATCATTAAGCGCTGCTTAGATTCCGTGAAGCCCGTCATCGATTATTGGGTCATTGTAGATACAGGTTCCACAGATGGCACCCAAGAGATCATCAAAGAATACATGAAAGACATCCCCGGAGAGCTGCATGAAAGGCCATGGAAGAACTTTGGCCACAACCGCACCGAGGCGATCCAGCTTGCCAATGGAAAAAGCGACTATATTCTTATTATTGATGCTGACGATAAACTGGTCTTGGAACCAGATTTTCAACCCGACCTCAAACTCGATCTTTACCATATGTGGCGAGGCACGGATGACTTTTCGTACCTTTCAGCGCATATTGTTAAAGGAAATTTACCGTGGAGATGGGTAGGTGTCGTCCATGAGTATTTGGAATGCGACCGTGCATATACTTCAGGAGTGCTAAATGGGGTAAAAAACGTCATCGGCTCCGGAGGAGCAAATTCTAAAGATCCTCAAAAGTTCTTAAGGTACGTAAATCTCTTGCTGGACGGGTTAAAAGAAGAGCCCAATAACACCCGCTACAGGTTCTACCTTGCCGAAAGTTATAAGGATGCGGGAATGAAAGAACAAGCTATCGAAGCCTACCAAAAGCGGATCGACATGAATGGCTGGGATGAAGAGGTCTTCTGGTCTTATTTACAGATAGCCCATCTTAAGAAGGAACTTGGCCACTCGATAGACAGCGTGATCGACAGCTACTATCGAGCCCATCGTTTTCGTCCCCACCGCTCTGAGCCTGTCTATTATCTTGCTGAAATTTACAACCAGCAACAAAACTATCAAATGGCCTATGAGTGCCTAAAAGGAAAGCTAATGACCCCTAGGCCCCTGCAAAAAGATCTTCTTTTTAACATGGAGTGGATTGATAAATATGGGCTCCTTTTCCAACTATCGATCTGCTCGTATTACATAGGTTTTTATCAAGAATCTTTGGTTTTGTGCGACGCTTTGCTGAAAAACGAGAAACTGCCTGAACACTTGCGCAACCAAACAGAACTTAACCGTAGCTTTCCTCTGATGAAACTTAATGCGATCTCAGCGGAGAAAACGGCAAATTAGCAGTGGGATTGAAACTAGAAAAGACATATAGGGGGGAGGTTGCATCCCCCTTTTTTTAAGGAAAAAGTCTACTAACTTTTTCTTTTCTTGATGTATTCGACAACATCTCCGACAGTTTTAAGCTTTTCAGCGTCTTCTTCAGAGATCTCAAAACCGAATCTTTCTTCAAATGTCATGATGAGCTCTGTAAGGTCCAATGAGTCGGCATTTAGATCCTCTACGAAAGATTTAGCTAAAGACACATCAGCTGCGTCTACTCCTAACTGTTCGACAACGATGTCGATTACTTCACGTTCTATTGACATATTTTTTCCTTTATTCGAATAAAAAACAAAACTTGTGATTACATCACCATACCGCCATCAACAGTCAACACCTGCCCTGTAATATAATCAGACAAGTTTGATGCAAGAAATACAGCAGCATCGGCGATATTTTTAGTTGTACCCAACTGACCCATCGGAATCTTTGCGAATATAGCTTCCTTTTGGGCATCAGAAAGCTCATCTGTCATTCTCGTCTTGATAAATCCCGGAGCAATGCAATTGACGCATATGCCCCTGGTTGCAACCTCGAGAGCTAAAGACTTTGTAAAACCTATCACGCCCGCTTTCGACGCAGAATAATTAACCTGACCGGCATTTCCTGTCAAGCCTACAACGGAGGATACGTTAATAATTTTACCAAAACGGGCCTTCATCATGGGTCGGATTACGGCCTGGCACGCATTGAAGACCGATTTTAGATTGACATCCAAAACCTCATCCCAATCCTGCTCTTTCATTTTCATTAATAGGCCATCGCGAGTGATCCCGGCATTGTTGACAAGGATATCGATTCCGCTCCAAGTGTTGAGGATGTCGCTTAGCGCCTCTTGCATTTCCTGTGTGCTGGCCACATTCACAATTTTATAGCAAAACTTTTGCTCAGGAAACGCTCTGTTTTGCTCAAGCTCTTTGAGGACCTGTTCTGCCCTTTCAAGGTTTGTTCCCAAAATTGCAACATCGGCCCCATGTTTCGCGTATTCTAAAGCAATTTCCCGTCCGATCCCAGCGGTGGCCCCAGTGACAACGGCCCTTTTTTTCGTTAGCAAGTGCATAGGTTTTCCTTCATTTTAGCGATTTCTTCTAGATCAGCAATCTTTTGCAGGTTGCATGTGCTCTGCATAACGCCGATCTTGCGGTTCATGCCGCTCAAGGTCGTTCCGGGCCCAATTTCCAAGAAATGATCGATCTTTCCAAGAGCTATGGCGCGGACCCCTTTTTCCCAGCGGACCGGGCTTGTGACCTGGTCGATCATATAACGTTTAATGTCCTGTACGGAATTAACAAAATCTCCGGGGACGTTCATGACAAGAGACACGCTGCTGTCTTTCAGCCCTGCTGCACTGATCTTTGGCGCAAGCCTTGCTCTGGCCTTTTCCATGAAAGGCGTATGAAAAGCTCCTGAGACCTCAAGGGGGAGAACTCTTTTAGCTCCCTTTTGCTTCAACACTTCGGAAGCGGCATCCAAACCTTCCGGGCTCCCTGCCAGGACGACCTGTCCAGGGCAGTTGAGGTTGGCGACCCAAACCTGCTCTTTTTGCGAAACCTCTCTCATGATCTCTTCTACCTGGTCGCTTTCCAGGCCAAGGACTACTCTCATAGAGCCCTGCTTTTCAAGGCAGGCCTCGTGCATATATAGGGCCCTGTCCCGGACAAGAAGGAGCGTGCTTGCAAAATCAAGTTTTTGAGAAGCATAAAGAGCGGAATACTCTCCAAGGCTTAGTCCAGCACAGACGCTCGGAGAAATCTCCGGGAATTGCTTCTCTAGCGTGCGTAGTAGTGCAACACTGACAATAAAGATCGCTAGCTGGCTGTTTTTTGTTAGGGTAAGCTCACTTGCAGGCCCTTCAAAGATCAAGCCAGAAAAATTTTGGGATAGTAGTTCATCGGCTTCCTGGAAGGTCTCTTTGGCTTCAAGAAAGGTGTCATAAAAATCTTTACCCATTCCAGGATATTGGGAACCTTGTCCAGGGAACAAAAATGCATACCTTTTGTCCATACTATTCTCCACATGTTAAAACGGAAGCTCCCCAGGTGAGCCCGGCTCCAAACGCCACAAGTAAAAGGTTCTGGCCTACCGACAGGTTCTCTCTGCGGATGAGCTCATCGACAGCAATGCCGACGGATGATGCGGAAGTATTTCCATATTTATGGATCGTCATGAATACGCGCTCCATAGGGACCTGAAATCGTTTTGCCATCGCTTCGATGATCCGGATATTGGCCTGGTGGGGAACAAGCCAGCTAATGTCGCTCTCGGGGATCTTTGCTTCGTCCAGACAGTCCTTGGCAGCATTTTCCATCCTTCGGACGGCGTGCTTGAACACTTCTTTTCCTGTCATTTGTAAAAAATGCTGGTCAGCGGCAACAGTGTCTGCCGTTGCTGGCAACCTTGACCCGCCGGCAGGCAAAATCAGAAGCTCGGCCTGCTCTCCGTCTGCACCAAGGCGCACTTGTTTAATATCAAGGCCCTTTTGCTTATTAGAAGAGCTGACCACGCACGCCGATGCCCCATCGCCGAAAAGCACACAGGTGTTGCGGTCTTTGT
>JASHWM010000079.1 GCA_030044075.1 Candidatus Rhabdochlamydia sp.
GGATAAGGCGTAAGCTTCGATGCATCATCTGGAGGCAGAAGAAACGCAGAAACGCAAGAGTCAAAATGCTCATAGCAACGGGAATAGGAGAGGAAAGAGCAACGGAATCAGCAGGAAATGGGCGAGGAGCATGGTGGAATGCCGGGGCATCGCACATGAATGAGGCATTTCCTAAGTCTTTCTTCGATGGTTTGGGATTAATATCGTTGGTCGATCAGAGAAAAGTATTTCAAGTTTCATGAACCGCCGTATACGGAACCGTACGTACGGTGGTGTGAGAGGACGGTGAGCCTTACGGCTCACCTCCTACTCGATAGCACCTTGAATAAAACGCAGGTTGCGATGTAATCTTAAACGCAAGATAAATAATTGATCTTTAATATATAACAAAGAAATTATTATGAAAATTGTATTCATTTTTTTATCTGCAGTATTGTGCATCGTTTCTAGAGCTGATGCAAACTTATTTTCGGACCCTTCCTACCAGGCGGCCGACTTGCCCAACGAGGTCTATGAGGCCATTGCTGGTTTTGAGATGGAAGACCAGCTCAAGATTGGAAGGCTTCTTGAAGAGGTCGACCTTTCGGACTTTTATCCCGTTTTTCCTTCAATGAGGCCCTATTCGACCGCAAGGTTTTTAAGAATTTCCGCGCGCCTTTGTTACAAAGATGTGAACGGGCCTTTAGTTTATGAAAAGGTTGCAAATGGCAGGCCTGATTTGAAAGGGTATTTTGATGTCCTCATGCTCTTAAAAATTGGCGAAGAGGCGATGGTCCAAAGAAATGTCTGCTTTGATGAGGAAAATAGACAGGTTATTTGGGTCCCTGGGGCTTAGATCGGATTTTTGCGTTCTTTTCCATAAGCTTGAGATATTTGTAATAGGCGGTATGGGCGTTATATGCCGAGATGATGAACCCTTCCTTGCCCCCTAGAAAACCTCGTTTTAGGAAATAACTCTTAAAAAACGTGGCCCAGCTATGAAGGAAGAGGGTAAAGAAGTTGCATGTCCTTTTGCCGGCATTCTGCTCTGCGAAAAGCGTGGTATACGTTTCCATTTTTTTTAGGAAGTCGGAGATCTCCCCATAGGGAGTATGGTAGACGGGGTTTTTCAAAATGGTCCTTTGCAAATCTCCCAGGAGGACCTTTTCATGGACCATGTCGTCGCTAAACCTGGTTTTTTTTCTGTTATAGATCCTCAGGACAATGTCGGGATACCACCCTGAGCAGCACTTCATCCATTTTCCCCAAAAAAAATTGTGACGAGAGACGCCATAGACACAGTTTGGGTCCAGTGGCATCTTCAGGATCTCTCCTGCAAGGTTTTCAGAGACCACTTCGTCGCTGTCCAAAGAGAAGATCCAGTCGTGTGTTGCAAGGGAGCTTGCAATGTTATGGCTTGGGCCAAAGCCAAAAAATTCACCCTGCACGATTTTGGTATTGGGGAATTTCTTTGCGATCTCAAGGGTGCTGTCGACAGACCCATTGTCATAAATGAGCACCTCGGAAAACCCCTTTAGAGATTCCAGAGTTTTTTCCAGGGTCTTAGAAGAATTTTTTGTTAGGATAGTGACGCTAATCATAAGATGTAATACGATGAATGCTAAAATTTAACATAGATGGCCTATATGAGAAAAGCCTTTACTTTCGACGACGTTGCGCTCGTTCCCCAATTCAATAACGTGCCTTCCCGAACGATCCCTTCCCTTGAGACCTGGCTGACAAAGAACCGCAAGATCCATATTCCTCTCATATGTGCCAATATGGACACTGCCATCAGCGAAGAACTGGCAGACATCCTTCTAGCCCATCAGACCCTCCCCATATTCCATCGCTTCACCGACTATGAGAGCCAGGTAAAATGGGTAAAGAAATATGGCGAAAATACTTTTATCTCTTCGGGCATCCAAAAAATTGATGAGACAAGGGCGCTTTTAGACCTTGGCGCTGCTGGCGTCTGCATCGACGTAGCCCATGGCCATTCAGACCGAATGTTCCGGTTTATCCAGGAACTTAAAAAGACCCACCCCGATAAAGAGGTCATTGCGGGCAATGTGTGTACAGCGATGGCCTACCATGACCTTGTCAACGCCGGTGCGGACGCTGTAAAGGTAGGCGTCGGACCTGGAGCTGCTTGTACAACAAGGATCGTGACGGGTTTTGGCGTTCCCCAATTGACTGCCATTTATGATTGCGCGCAAATCGCCGAAAAATTAAGGGTCCCTTTGATTGCGGACGGGGGGATCAGAAATAGCCGCGATGTGGTCCTCGCCCTTGCTGCTGGAGCAAGCACCGTGATGATCGGTAAACTTTTTGCCTTATGTAAAGAAAGCGGCGCAAAAAAAAGAGAAGGGTCCCACGGCAAACTAGAAGCAAAGTACAGAGGGCAGGCCAGTGAAGATTTCCAAAACGATTTTTATGGCGGCCTGAAAGAGAAGACAGTCGCCGAAGGGATCGATTTCTGGGCCCCAGTCAATGGGACTGCGAAAGAACTTATTGAAAAACTCCTCGGAGGACTAAGAAGTGGTCTGACCTTTGGGGGAGCAAAAAGCATCAAAGAACTCCAGAGAAAAGCGGAGTTCGTTGAAGTTACGCCCAATTATTTGACGGAAAGCTACCCGCGGATGGGATAGACGGATTTTTCCTAAGCCATTGGTTATCTTTGATCTTCATGATCCCGTATTCTATTTTCCAGCTAAAGGATAGAGATTTTTTTTAGATTGTATTATCATGCCTCTCTTAGAGAGGGTTTATGTTAAAAAAATTGCTTGTCATAAAGCAAGAGATATCACAGTTTAGCCGGAGCGAGCGCCTATTTATTTTGTGCGCGATGCTTTGTGGTTTTTGTATTTCCGCGGAGTATGCAGTCATCCGGCCTGTGAGCAATTCTGTCCTCATTACCTCTTATTCATCACAAATTTTGCCGTATGCGTGGTTTGCGACGATCCCGCTCAATTTTTTCCTCGTCGGCCTCTATAATCGATTCCTCCCTAAAATCGGGATCCTCCCGATGTTTTTGATCGCGGCATTTTTAGTGATGGGCATGAGCCTTACCGCCTTTTTATTCTTAGCGAGCTTTCCGCCCCTTGCATTTATCTATTATATTTGGAAAGAGGTCTATGTCCTGTTGATGTTCCAGCAGCTGTGGTCGATGATCCATACGACGATCTCTTCGCAGAAAGCAAAGTACCTCTATGGCGCAATTTTTGGAGTGGGCGGCATGGGGGCTGTTATCGGTAGCTTGTTCCCAGGCTTTTTTGCTGTGAGCGTAGGTTCTGAAAAACTTCTTTTTTTGACTTTGCCGATCTATCTATGTTTTATAGGGTTCTTCACCCTGGCCTTTCGCAATAGCGGCGCTAAGGACAAGGAGGAGG
>JASHWM010000001.1 GCA_030044075.1 Candidatus Rhabdochlamydia sp.
ATGAGCACCTTTACCTCTTCTAACAATCTTTTTAGCAACTTAAGCACTGTGACGGGCACCAATCCTTACGGGATTTACAATGCTACTAATACGATCAACACCTTTAACCTTTCAGGCAATACTTTTACAAACCTCAATACTAGCTTCGGGGTTTACAACCTCTCCAATACGATCTTTACTTTTAATGTCGAAAGAAACCTCTTCAACGACTTTATAAATAGCCAAGGGATTGCAAACTTTGACGCAAACCTCTCGATCAACACTTTCAATGTCTCAGCCAATAATTTCCATAACCTTTCCGCCGATAGCTACGGAGTGATCAACCTCCTTTCCTCGATCAACACCATGAATGTTTCTGACAACATTTTTTCGGGGTTTGACTACAGTACTGGCATAGAGAACTTATCCAACAACATCACTACCTTCTATTCTTCAAACAACACCTTTAATGACCTGAACAATGGGACCTCTGGCATCGAGAACGATGGCGCAACTATTGTCACTTTCATCTCTTCATACAACACCTATGAAGGTTTGAGCGATTCCACCGGGTTTTTAAGCCAGTCAAATTCCACGTTCACTACTTTCAATTCATATGAAGACAGCTTTATCAACTTAGACGACAGCTATGGCATGTACAGCTTCGGAGGCACGATCGCCATGCTCAATTCTTTCGGAAGCAATTTTACAAACCTTAGCAATACCAGCATTGGAAACTTCAACTATTTGACCACCGGCAATTTCAACTATATGAGCGGCTTTTACAGTATGGACAGTGGAAGCGCAGGCATTTCCTACATATCGCCAACTTCCAGTAACAACCTCGTCATCAATGGGAATTCTTTCATAGGCAGCTCTACTGTATTGCCAGGATATGCAGCTGACATTACAGCGACCGGAACATTATGCCTTGAGTTTACAAACAATAGCGCCACACCGAGCAACATCCCTGTTCCCTATAGTTTCACAAACAGCGGCGCCACATTCAATTACGCAAATGTCTCAGGAAATACCGGGACTATTATGACAACTGGCACCGTCCCTTCAGGTTCTTGCACCATCCCTTAAGAAGATTTACAACCATGCAAGCTTCACAAAAACCAAAGGGACGCTCCTTGGGTTTTTGTTTAATATTAAGACTTTATCAAGAAAAATATTTTCTATTTATTTGATTACAATTTAATAACCGAATATAATCTTCGCAATTTTTTAAAAAATTAATATAATAATGAATCTTTTAGTAGATCCTCAATGCCTAGGGATGAGGCAATATATGGTTCGGAGGAACGAGGCCCTCAAGGCCGTTGAAAAAGACGGTCTTTCTCTTGAACGCTTCCCTGAATTTACAATAGACAGAGTAGTCGTCCTTGCTGCTGTACGGGAAAATGGGAACGCACGAAGGTTAGCAAGCAAGTTCCTTCAAAATGATAGGGATGTCGTCCAAGCGACCGTTGATACTTTCAAGCGCTATAGAGAACTTCTTCCGCACCCTCCCCTGACAACTGATGTTGTCAAAGCTGCCTCTTTGGCAAAGAGGGTTTATATTTCACATCCGATATACGCTTCCATGATCGGGGGGAGCATTTCAAGTTTTGTAAAGGTAACCCCCTTAATTGATAAAGCCTCTTCTGATTTCATCAGAGATTCCCATCTTGTCCTTCTAAATGGTGTTCATTTGCTTCCTCATCAAATTGACGATCCCATTTTTCACAACCGCTTCCTGGCTTGTTTGCCAGAGGGAGCAAAGCAATATCTTATTTCAGACACCCAAGAACTGATTGATTTTATCCCTTCGGGCAAAGGCTATGATCGTCCCAATACAGATCAAGCTGTCATTACTATGGAAGACCACCGCATTCCCTATAAGTTTGCGAAAACTTGCGTTGAAGGAGGAAACGGTTTTATTTTTATGGACAAAGGAACGCCAAAGGCCATTATTGGATGGTTCAGCGTCCTTCACAGTGTAATCGCCCTTGAAGAGCAGGGCTATTTTGACGGAAAAGACCTTCATAATGAAGGAGAACCTTCTCTAGAAAGCTATAGGATCGCCCGCAACCTCGACCTTTATTCTTACAGGAGGCCCTTCGACCTTTTATCAAACCAAGCAAAATCACCGGAAGAAAAAGAAAAAATTGTCAAAGACTTTGAAAATGTCCTTGGCAGCGAATTTGCGTATCGGATCAAACTGATCAGCCCGTTCAAAGAGATGGAAAAAGAGACCTACCGGAGCAAAGCAAATGAGATCGAGGCGAAGCTGAGGCTGACAAAGGCGCTGATCGCAGAAGAGCTGGAAGTTCCTCTAGAAAACATTGCCTTTGTTCCGCAGTATGATTTCCATATCGATATGGAAATGTTTGTGACGCCAGGCGGGACAGTCGCTGTCAATGATGATGAAGGGGTCGTTCAATTCCTTGAAACATTAAAAAATACCCAAGCCCTATTCCCAAAAGAAAAAAGACTGGTCGAAGATTGTTTGGTGTCTGCGAAGTTCCGCGCAGCTCTTTTTCAAGCAGGTCGGCAAAGCCGCATAGAGATGCTCAAAGAAAAAAATTTTTCGATCTGTACGATCCCTGCAATCTTTGAGGCGCCAGAATTTCAAATCAATTTAAATTACTGCAATGGGATCTTTTTACCTCAAGAAGCAATGGCCACCTTCACAAATACCGCAGGCAAAACTTATAAAGTATTCACCGGGAGGAAAGAAGGGTTCAACTTCGTCACAACGGGGCCTACCTATGAGGAGGAATCGGTTATTCATGCCAAATTTTCCCAGCTGTTCAGAAAAACATTCCCCAACATTCCACTCCGCCCAGTCCAAGGTCTTTCTTCGTACCTTGCCCTTCGCGGAGGAGGTCTGCATTGTTTGACATTTGAGGGCCAGTTTTTATCAGAATAATTATTTAATTGTAGAACTTATTTCTAATCTTAATTTAAAATGATAATATCTAATTAATATTAATTTAATAATGAGCTCATTTTCCATATCAATTGATCTGTTTGCCATATCCAAACGGGCAGCGATACAACTTGTTTCCCAAAATGGCATGAACCTTGAAATGATTCCCCAGTTCAATGACAGCAAAAAGGTTGTCCTTGCAGCGGTCTCCCAAAACGGACATGCACGCAAGTGGGCAAGCAGCAGGCTCCAGGCAGATGAAGACGTCATCAAAGAAACTGTTAAAACTTTTATCCGGTGTAAAGCGGCTCTGTCCGAACTGCCTTCCCTATCCTCTAGTGTTCCTGGTAATAATAGAGTATTTATTGGGACAAGGCTGTTTATGGAATTCCTTGATGAATCCTTCAAGGACACCTTTGTTCCTGCTAAAAAAATAAGACCGGCGTACTCTGCATTTATTAGGGACTCTCATGTTGTCCTTTTAAATAAAGTCCATTTAATCCCCTATGTCATAAAAGACGAGTTTTTTTGGGGACAGTTTCTTTCCATTTTACCTTCTTGTACGGACCATTTCATTTCTTCTAACATCTCTTGCGTGCCTTCTGGAAATGGGTTCGATGAATGCAACATCAATCAGGCGATCATAGCAGCGGAAGAGTATCGCATCCCTTATAAGCTTGGAAAGACTGTTATCGAAGGAGGCAACTGCTACCTTTTTTACGATGGGGCAACACCTAGGGCCGTTATCGGAGAACTTAGTATTTATACAAGCTTGATCGGCCTTGAGGAACAAGGCTATTTTACCAAAAACCCTCCTCTTTTGAGCGATGAAGAGCCTTCCTTGGAAGCATATCGCGCAGCCCGCAACCACAGGCTCTACCTTGAAGAGAAAAGGGACCTTGATGTGTCGATACGATCGCAAATACAAGAAGAAGTTCAACAGGCTATCCAATCCTTGGAGAACGTGTTCGGAGGTGAAAAAGGCTACCGGCTCATGCTTGTTGCAAAAGTTACCGAAGAAGATAAATCCCTCTATAAAGAAGGGGCAAGGGAGTTCGAGGCAAAACTTAGGATGACCAAGGCCCTTATTGCTGAGGAGCTCTCAGTCCCCTTGCAGCATATCGCGTTCGTCCCGCAACGGGACTTCCACATCGACATGGACCTGTTTGTCACGCCTGATGGGACCGTCTGTATGCATGATGATTCTGAAGCAATCCAATTCTTACGTGAAATTAAACAAGGCTTCATGCTGCATAAAACTCATCTTGCCCTTCTTGATCGTTATTCAAAAACAGCACACGAGCAGCATGCTGCTTTTAAGGACATCCAAGCAAGGCGCTTGAAGATCCTTCAAGATATGGGCTTTCGCTGCAAGCTGCTGCCTGGGGTCTTTCAAGGAGATGACACCACAAAGACGTTAAACTATTGCAACGGAATTTTTATCGCAAAAGAAGATGATTCTCTTCCAGTGGAAGAGACAGTTGAAACAGACCCTGAGTCGATGCATAAAAGAAAATTTTTAAGGACAGAGAAAAGTTATCATTTTGTGACGACAGGCCCTACAAAAGAAGAAGAAGGTATCTTCCATCATGAGTTCCTACGCATGTTTCGAAAAGCCTTCCCTAGGATCACTCCCATTGGAGTTCCCGGCATGTCAGAATTTATTTCATCAAAAAAAGGGGGCATGCACTGCCTCACCGTTGAGAACTGATCCTAGACAAGTTGCATTAAATCATTATAGTTGTTAATCTTAGATAATTTATTTTTTGATCAAAAGGGAATTTCATGACAAATCTATCTTGCGGGATCGTGGGACTGCCAAACGTTGGGAAGTCAACATTGTTCAATGCACTAACACGCAAGGCAGCTGCTGCCGCCAATTATCCGTTTTGCACGATCGATCCCAATGTGGGGATCGTCGATGTCGAAGACGCAAGGCTTGCTGTTTTGTCGAAAATTTCCGGAAGTAAAAAGATCATCCCCGCAACAGTGACCTTCGTAGATATCGCAGGGCTTGTGAAAGGAGCTTCCAAGGGAGAAGGCCTTGGGAACCAGTTCCTCGCCAACATCAGGGAGACCGACGCCATCATCCAGGTCGTCCGCTGCTTTGAAAATGACGATGTCATCCACGTTGCTGGAAAAGTGGACCCAATATCGGATATTGAAGTGATCCAGCTGGAGCTGATCCTCGCTGATATCCAAATGACAGAGAACGTCATCCAGAGGCTTGAGAAACAGATCAAAACAAAAAAGGAGCTGGGAGCGGTCGTCGATACGCTAAAAAAAGCTGTTGCCCATATGAACCAGAACCTCCCCTTGCGCACATGCAAGTTCACTCCGGAAGAAGAGGCGCACCTCCACCCGTATTCATTCCTTTCCAAGAAAAAAATGATCATTGCCACAAACGTCTCGGAAAAAGACCTCCCTTCAATGGAAAACGAACATGTGGAAAGAGTCCGGGAATACGCTGCAAAAGAAGGGCTTTCTGTAATTCCGATCTGCGCGAAGCTCGAAGAAGAGCTTTCGCAGCTGAGCGAAGAAGAAGGAAAGGAGTTCCTCCAGGGGCTTGGCGTAGAAGAGACAGGCCTCAACCGATTGATCAAGGCAGCCTTTAACATCCTCGGGCTGATCACCTATATTACAACAGGAGAGATCGAGACAAGGGCATGGACCATCCATAAAGGAACGCCTGCCAACGAAGCTGCCGGGAAGATCCATACAGACCTCCAGAAGGGCTTTATCCGGGCCGAAGTGGTGACGTATGACGACATGGTCAAATACCAGGGCCGCGTGGGGGCCAGGGACCATGGAAAGGCCCGCTCGGAAGGCAAGGAATACATCGTGCAAGATGGCGATGTGATCCTATTTTTCCACAACTAAATTTTCTCTTGACCTTAGGAAAAACGGTTCGTTAGAGTACAGGCAACGTAGGCAAAGTGGTCTGACTCAATGGCTGAAAAAACAGAAAAGGCAACCCCAAAAAAGCTGCGCGATGCAAGGAAAAAGGGACAGGTTGCCAAATCCCAGGACTTCCCATCGGCTGTCACCTTCATTGTATCGATCGCAACTACCTTGGCAACTGCAGGATATCTCTATCAGCTCCTCTCCACCAACATGATCGCCACGTTCATGGCGATCGGGAGCGGAACAAACATGGAGACCAAGGCGGCCAATTTCATTATCCAATCCCTTGACGTGATCCTGTCTGCAAGCCTTCCGATCCTAATTATCACAATGATCTTCGGGATACTCGTCCACTTTATCGTCGTGGGACCTGTGTTTTCCGCAGAAGTTATGAAGCCGGACATCAAAAGGCTCAATCCTGTAGAGAACATCAAACAGATGTTCAAGTTCAAGACGATCTTTGAATTGATCAAGTCGATATTAAAGATTACTGGCGCGATCATACTCATCTATACTGTCGTGTGGGACAGCCTTTCCCAGATCGTTGCAACAGCGGGCCTGCCGCTTCTCATGACAACAGAAATTTTTAGTGACTTCTTATATCAAGTTATTATAAGAGTAGGGATATTCTTCCTCATCATAGCGGTCATTGATTTGATTTATCAAAAGAAAAATTTTGAGAAAGAAATGAAGATGGAGAAGTTCGAGGTCAAGCAAGAATATAAAGACACCGAAGGAGACCCGCATATAAAAAACAAAAGGCGCCAGGCCGCACAGGAAATTGCTTATCAGGAAGGTCCCGGCGCAACAAAACGGGCGAAGGCAGTCATTACAAACCCGATCCATATCGCTGTTGCGATCGATTACAAACCGCAATGGGAACCGGCCCCGGTAATCCTGACAATGGGACAGGGGGCTATTGCCGACAAGATTATTTCGATCGCCCAGGAAAGCAATGTTCCCATTATGCGCAATGTCCCGCTTGCCCATACTTTGTTTGAAAAAGGAAGCATTGGAAATTACATCCCGGAAGATACTTTTACAGCTGTTGCTGAAATACTAAAATGGATCGCTGCTATGGAAGAGGCCGCTGAAAAGAAAGTGGAGTTTTTTAAATGAAAAAAGGCTTGAGCTCCCTGACCAAACTTCTTGCCAGTGAAAAGATCATCGATACGATCAACAGGTCTAGCGAATTCCTTCTAGCTCTTTTCATGGTCATCATCATCATGATGATCATCATTCCGGTCTCCCCGGAGGTGCTCGACAACCTGATCGCCATCAACCTTGCGGTGTCCACAGCCCTTCTGATGGTAGCGCTCTATATCCCTAAGGCCGTAAACTTATCGATCTTTCCCTCCGTCCTCCTCATCACGACACTCTTTCGCCTGGGAATTGAGATCTCGGCCACAAGGCAGATCCTGCTCCATGCCTATGCAGGCCACATCATCCACGCCTTTGGAAGTTTCGTCGTCGGAGGAAACTTCGTCGTTGGAACG
>JASHWM010000080.1 GCA_030044075.1 Candidatus Rhabdochlamydia sp.
CAGAAGAAGCAGCAGCATATGAAATGGAATCTTTGGCAAAAACAATTTATGAAGCATCTACTCCGTCGATTATCCCTTTAATTTCAATACAAAGAATTGGAGACAGAACTTTGTTAATCATTGAAGTCTCCGCAGGATCAGATAAGCCTTACTATCGAAAATCTGAAGGACTGGACAAAGGAACTTACATTCGATTAGGCCGAACAACACTACGAGCCAATGTAGATTTAATTGAAGAACTGAAATGGCAATCAAGAGGCAAACCATATGACTGCCTTCCCTTCTACCAAGCATCAGAATTGGATCTAAATGAGAAAGAAATTAAGCACTTCCTCGAAGAACGAAGAGGCAGAAAAAAAGAAAAAATCAGCCGAGATCTTCTTCTTTCTTACCATCTAATTTTATCTGAACATATTAGTACATATGCAACTGTTGGTGGAATACTTTTATTTGGGAAAAATCCTCAAAAATTTTTTTCTGAGGCTTATATTATTTGCAGCCATTTCAAAGGCAAAGAAGGCAGAGAGGCGATTGCATCTATCGATTGTGAGGGCACCTTATTTGATCAATTTCGCACAGCTTTTAATTTTATCTTACAACGTCTTTCATATTCATTTAAGATCAAAGGGGCAAAAAGACAGGAAATACTAGAAATTCCCGAAGAAGCAATTCGAGAAACACTCTTAAATGTGATTGTTCATCGCAATTATCATATTAAAAGTTCTATCAAAATTGCTATTTATGATGACAGAATTGAATTTTTTAGCCCCGGCACATTTCCAGGTCCTATTAATACACAAAACCTGAAGCAAGGAATCAGTTATATAAGAAACATCGCCATATGCAAGGTATTTCGCGAGGCAGGATATATTGAAAAATTAGGTTCGGGAATCCTTACACTTTTTAGAAGTTATGAAGTTAGAAATTTAAAACCGCCTGCAGTGATTGAAGGCGATAACTTCATAAAATATATTTTGCCAAGAGAACCAGCAGAAAAATCAACATTAGACGAACCTATCTTAAATCTTTTTGATGCTGCAACAAAAATTACAATTTCTGATGTTATCAAAAGTTTAGGCATAAGTCGAACATCAGCTGGAAGACAACTTAATGATCTCATTCAAAAAAAGAAGATTGTAAAAATAGGTAAGGGACGAGGAAGTTGCTATGTGAAATATTCTCGACCAAAAGAGAGATGATCATCTTTTAAGCAAAACTCCATTTGCCTCTAATTGAAGGGATAATTAGACCACAGATCCCTAAAAAGGAAAGGAACTTCCATAGAAAAAATAACTGGATCTATCTAGGATTTTTTTATATTCCCTTTCGTCCAGCACGTGAAGCTGCTCATTGGAAAGGTTGTCTGTTCCCTGGATAAAAGTTGCTCCGAGGGTCCCAAAGCATTTTGTTCCCTGGATATCGTCCGGGGAAACAGAAAGATTTTTTGGGAACGAGCAAATATATTCTTCAGAGCCTTCTTGCGCAACTTTCGTATAGACCATATATTTCATATGGTCTGTTCCGGCTTTTTCATTGAGCATAACCAGGTGACCCCGAACAGAGACTAAAGACTTGTCATGGACCAGTTCCCTAGAACCAAGTCCGCTGCAGTTGCAGACTACGTCTTCGCTCATTTGAGAAAAAGAATGGACCTCTTCAGAAACGATTGGGATCTTCAGCCTTCCCACCTCTGCAAAAAGCTGTTTCATGAGCTTGCCGGTATCTAAAAAATAGGTCCAATACCTAAGAAAATTGTCATGTTGCACATTTCCAAAATCGATGACGACATCCTCCTTGGGAGGGATCAGTCCATTTTCCTCAAGGCTCTCAATGCCGCACTCGACACCCTCATGGGTATATACGGGCATTAAGCAAACAGCATCCTTTGAAAAGTAGGGATGCTTTCCCTGTTCAATCGTTTGGAACACTTTGAATGTGGCAATGCTGATCTCATTCAAACGCTCCATCTCCTCTTTTGAAGCCTTTACCGACACCATCGCAAAATATCCGGCCGCTTTCCATGAAGGTGTGTCATAAAGGCTCTTTGCGGTGATGCCAGCGATTTTGTACCCTCTTAAGGCAAGCTCAACTGCAAGGGCAAGTCCCATGCATCCTGCCCCAACAACACGGATTGGTTTTTTTGTTGTTTCTTTGGGAAGCTGTTCAAACAAGCGGATGGCAGCATCGACCGACCCAAAAATTGTCGTCCAGCCAGCTCCGCCATGGCCATAGCAGTTCAGGATCGTCTTTACATTCCCCTTATGCTCATATGCTGTTGTTGAAATGTTGAAAACACCCTTGCGCATGGGCCTCACACAATCGATCTTCTTCAGTATGGTGTATTGGTTCAAAATAGGGGGGACCAGCTGGACAATGTTGCGAGGCATGTTTTCTTTGCACTAGAAAGTTTCCGATTCCTTGTTTTTAATATTTTACTTCTCTACATTTAAAAGCAAACAACCTTCCAATGATTATGAAATTTCAATTTATTTTTGTTTCTCTTTTCTTCCTAAACTTTTTGCAGGCTACGGTAGAGTTAGGCGTTGATGTCCTCTTTAGCAGCGAATATTCCAAAGTGGTCCATAAGAAAAAAGTCGGTCTGATCACTAACCAAACGGGGATAAACAAGAACCTCGAAAGCACGATCCACCTCTTTCAAAAACATGAGCCATGCACTCTTGCCGCGCTTTTTTCTCCTGAGCATGGCATCCACGGCTCTTCCTATGCTGGCGAAAAAGTCTACGATTCTAGGACAAAGCGCAACATCCCCGTATACAGTCTTCATGGAGACACAAGAAGGCCTACAAAGAAAATGCTCGAAGGGATCGACGTCCTGGTCTTCGATATCCAGGACATTGGATCGAGGTCCTATACATATGCATCGACACTTTTTTACGTGATGGAAGAGGCTGCAAAAAATAAAATCCCCGTTGTCGTGCTTGACAGGCCCAACCCGATCAATGGTGTTGTTGTCGATGGCCCGATGATGCAAGACAAGTTCCGCTCTTTTGTCGGATATGTCAATGTCCCTTACTGCCACGGAATGACAATTGGTGAGCTGTCCCTTTTTTTTAATGAAGAGTACAAGATTGGCTGCCACCTGACTGTGGTCCCTATGGAAGGGTGGAAAAGGACGATGAGCTATAAAGATACAGGCCTTCAATGGGTTCCGACAAGTCCCTATATCCCTGAGCAGGACACCCCTTTTTTCTATGCGTCGACAGGGATTTTAGGCGTCCTTGAGATCGTGAACATCGGCATTGGCTATACGCAGCCTTTCAAACTGATTGGAGCGCCGTGGATCAAAGCAGAAGAGTTCGCAAGGCACCTCAATGAACAAAAACTTCCTGGCGTAACGTTCCTCCCCTTCTATTACAAACCATTCTATGGCCTCTATAAAAATAAAGACTGCGAAGGGGTCAAAATTATGATCACCGATCCTTTGCGCTACAAGCCTATTGCCGTGCAATATTTGGTGCTTGGTATTTTAAAGACCCTTTATCCAAGCGAGATCCAGAGCAAGCTGTCCTCTTTGGACCAGAAAACAAAAAAGTTTTTTTCGCAAGTGAATGGGAACGATGAGATCTATTCCCTTTTACTGAGCGAAAAGTATATTGCATGGAAGCTGATAGAGTACGATGAAGACAAAAGACAGGCCTTCCTGGAAAAAAGAAAGAAATACCTTCTCTACTAAAGGTATTTGGAAGCTTCTTTTTTGCTAAGGGTGCTCAAGCGTCCCTCATGTTTGATGAGAAAATTTCTTACGGCCTCAGGGCGGGTCTTGGAATATTCCCTCAGGACCCATCCAATGGCTTTCCTGATGAAAAATTCTTTTTCATCCAGTGTCTTTTCGCAATAGGAAAATAGCAGCGCTTCATCCGTCTTTGCCTTATAGCGGAGTTGGAAAAGCAGCGCAGTGCGCCGTATCCACATATCTGGATCAGAAATCCACTCGTCCATCCTGGATAAGAAGGAAGGATACTTTTGAACAAATGGCCCGATCAAATTGGCAGCGACATCATCGACGCTGTCCCACCAAGAGTTCTCCCTGATCATGACCTCGTAGAGTTCAAAGGCGCGCTGACTGAAAATTTTGGAAAAGGATCTCATGATAATGATGGCAGCATGGTGGTATTCCCTTTCCTTTTTCTTCCATAGGCTTTTGACAATACCAAAAAGAAACTCTTCATCTTTTTGTGGGAAAAGCCTGATCACCTCTTTGGCGATCTCATTGATCTTTGGTTTGACAACGCCAAGGAAAGGAAAAAGATCGCGCAAGTACGCTTCTTGAGCGCGTGCGCGATCTTTTGAAGACTCAAGCATAAAACGACTTTCAAGAGTAGAAAGCACATCAATCATTTAATGAGTACTCAAAATAGTCTCTGATAAATCCTGATTTCTCTGATGTCTCGACAATTTCAAGGCCCATCCTTCTAAAAATCGGATTGGTGAAGTTGTCCCTTCGCGCACCAGTTGTGATCTTTTTGAGAGTGTCGGGGAGTATTCCCTCTTCGTTCATGTTGACAAGCTTCCCGTTTTTTACAAGCCAGGGAGCAAGTCCGTAGAAAACAGCGTAGGTCACTTCTTTACCATAACCTTGGTCCCACATGTCCGGGTCGATCAAAATGGCATACTCGCCAGTGCCTTGAACATCTCCATGGCCAAGGACGACATGCCCGATCATTTTTCCTGTCGCTTTTTCATGGATCACCATCCCTGAAAAATAATCTCCCGTTCTCCAGCGCATCTCCCACCCTGTGACTCGTTTCTTGACCTCTTCATAGGTCCTTGGCCTCATGTCAGCATATCTTTGCATCGTCTCGGCATTTCCTAAAAGCCTTTCAACATAAAAGGGAATCTCGCTTGATGTTACAGGAACAATATAGGTGCGGTCCGTTTCCAGGCGAAGGGCGGGAATGTCGCCAGGCATCGCTTCCTCGTAAAACACGTCCATAAGCCCCGAGTAACTGGAGCCTTGATAGGGATTGGAAGCAAACAAACCAGAAAACACAAGACAAAATGCTAGCAAAAACTTTTTCATACACACTCCAAAAGAATTTTCAGGTTCAAAATATAGTATCCATGCAAAAATTAATTTCCAGTTCAAACTCTCTGCCAAAGAATCATCTGGCGGGCAACTGCCATTTCTTCTGGTGTCGTATAGTAAAAATTTCGCAAAGACCCAAACCTTTCTTCCGTTTTATCAGGCTTTCCTATCATCATGGCAAAAGTTCCATTGACAGGACGATTTTCAGGAAGTGATGTAGCAAAAATCTTAGCGAAGGAGCTTTCGTTGTCACTCCCCTTGTTCACAGCAATTTTACGCTCTTTAAGCCATGGCGCATAGGCCTGATAGATCGAGTAAATAATTTCCTCCTCATAGCCTTGATCAAGAATGACGACATCTCCAATTTTTTTGCGCAAAACAAAACCAAATTCGGCCTCTCCTTTTTTACTGCCATGACCGAGCACTGCATGACCAATAGGCTCCCCCTTTGCCTGCTGAACAGCCTGAGAAAAAAACTCTGGCGCCTGATTTGCCGGAATTGAAAGAGGGCGCTCTTTCCTGTAAAAGACAAAGGCAGAAAAATAATCTCCTGTTTTCCACCTCTCATGCCATTTTTTGATCTTCTCCAGACACTCATCACGGGTCTTTGGTTTCCTCTCTCCGTGCATTTCTACTGTCTCCTCATTTCCAAGAAGATGGCTTGAATAGATTTCCAAGACCTCAGGGGTGTCTTCTACCGGCAGCCCGATTGTATGGTCGGTTTCGATGGCAAGATAAGGGGTTGACCCTTGAGGGGACTCCAAAAAATAAAGGTTCATAATCCCTTCATAATAAAGTGTTTCAGATGCTTCCAACTGGAGCGCCATACCAATACCATCATTAAGTTTTTTTTATGGTTAGGTTAAAGAAGCTTTGCCTTTACATCAACTTCTAAATAATTTTTTTGTTGAAAAAATATCTCAATGAGTCCACTATATTTAGAAATTAAAACGTTTGATTATTTGGATAGTTATTACCAGAAATTTATAAGTATCTAACTATCAACAAACAAAGTTTAATATTAGGAAATAATCCTATGCAATCCCTTGGTATAAAACAACTTATAGCTCCCTCACAGGAAGTCGTCCTCGAAATATATGGAGACCATTCCATTACTTTCTATGACCCTTCCTTACGCCAGAGGATGGCAGAATATGGCATCTCCATTTCCCCTAATACCAATCCCCTATTAAAGGATAAAAAGGTCGTTTTCCTACCGTCCCCAGACGGTACACCGCTTGACAGGGAAGTGTTCCGGACTGCCTTTGAACATATATACTTTCCTATGGAACTCGCAAGGTTTGGTTATTGTTGGACCCAACTTAACTAACTCATTTTCAGTTAAATACAAATAAATTATTTCACTTTTTCGTTAATTATAAATTTTAATTTAAAATTATATTAAGAATATGTTATAATTTAATTTATATTAAAAAAATAAATTAGATTAGGTAGATATTATGTTATCATTAGGTCAAGTTTCAGAAAATCAAGCCTCCGGTTCGACAACTTTAGTAAAATTAGCCGGTAAGCCTTCCTCCAAGGCTAAATTTCAGCAAATGTCTCTTAGTAAAGGACTGAAAGCATTAAATTTGAGCGACACTTCTGCTCCTGCCGCACTTCCTAGTCCTGTTGACATTTCAAAATTAAACGTCTCTTATAATGCTACTATCCCTGACGATTCTCAAGAGGTCCATGCATGGGCTTTATCAGTATTTACCTCCGTACAATCTTCTAACGATATACAAGTAGAAGACTCTGAAAGAAAGATGCTGACCCCTAAGCTGACAAATAGCGAAGGGATCAATGGTAGTTATTTTATCAGGCAAAACGTAGACGGAGAATGGAAGATCGTCGGCATATTTAAACCCCTTGATGAGGCGGTAGGCGCGCCCAACGCCTTAAAAGTAGGATCCATCGTAGCTTCCAAGCATGGAATTAAGCCCGGTACTGAAGGAAACAGGGAAGTATGGGCATGGATCTTAGGAAAAGCCCTTGGTGTTCCTCCTACCGTACTCCTGACTCTTGGCTCTCCTGTTTTCGTGAGAAGGGTCAAAGACACACCTCAAAACAAACCAGGTTCCCTGCAGCAATTTGTTCCTGATGCTAGAGACTTTCACCGTATCCCGCAGAAAGAACTCGACGAGATCATTCCAAAAATCCGTCACTCTGAAACACACCGCATTGCGATACTCGACCTGAAGCTTGCAAACACAGACCGCAACAAAGGCAACCTGCTTCTTTCTGAAACTGATGGGGTTTATACTCTTCATCCGATTGATCACGGCTGTATCCTTTCCCAAAAATTTGTGGACGCTGCTGCGCCCTATTGGGCTGAATTTCCTGGTGCAGACACCTCTTTTACACCGAAAGAAAAAGAATTTATTGCAGCAATCGACATTGAAAAGGATATCGAAGAAATCCGTAAATCATTTCCGAGCTTTAGCACTGAAGATGAGTATACATTAAGAATTGCTACAATGATCCTGCAAGAAGGGGCAAGACAAGACCTTTCTCCTCTTGAGATCCTCGCACTCTATAAACAATTTGCAGACTACTCCCAACCACTTGCTCCACGCATCTATTTGAAGGCTGAATCTTCTTCAAGCTCAAAAGAAGAGTTCCTCGGATTGGCGAAACTGTATGTTGAAAGAGCAGTTTCTTTAGTTAGATCTTTTTCAGACAATGAACCCGACGTAAAAAAAGCAATGCAGAACTTCCGCGAATATTATCTTATGAATGAACATTCAAGAGACGACAGATCCATTACTTTTTTTGATCATTACCTCGAGACCGGGCTTCCTCCTGTTTCTTTAATTAATTAAAAATTCTCCTTTTTTTCTGACATCCCTTGCCCAGTCATCAAAGACTGGGTTTTTTCTTTTCAGAAAACATCTATTCAAGAGATCTTTTCTCGGCAACGTAATGAAGCCATGAGCCGGCTAGGAACGCTGTAACAACAGCAAACATCACGAGGATCGTAAAAAAAGTGAGGTTGATGATCTTGCTGTCCAGAGCAAGGGATGCCAGCACAATCCCGGGTGCCCCACGGGCATTCAGGGCAATTCCAAAATTGACGGCCCTCCATGGTTTTTCTTTGGCCAGGCGCGCACCTAGGTAAACGCTGCCAAATTTAACTATACAACAAATGATCATGAGCTTGAAGAAGAAAGGCCAGTTGAAGGCGTGAACAAGGTCGAGCTTCATACCGACAAGCGTAAAATAGATAGGGATGAAAAAGGCGAACGAATAGTTTTCAAAAGTCTGGGTAGTCCTACCATTGTCATCTTTAAAATTCTGGGCGATGATGCCTCCGGTAAAAGCTCCAAACATCGGTGTGATGCCAAGAAGCAGCGCCACAGCGGTCATAAAGAACATAAATGAAATGAGAAAAGCAAGAGGGTTGATCTCCTGGAAGATGGTAAATTTGATCTTGTTCAACCACCTGAAAAGCCTTGGCCCTGTAAGCAATGCTCCCACAAAGAAAACGATCGTAATGACCATATGGTATACGACGTTTACATGAAAATTGTGCTCGATCCCTAAGAGTGCAGGTAATCCTATGTTTTGACCAA
>JASHWM010000008.1 GCA_030044075.1 Candidatus Rhabdochlamydia sp.
CTCGGCCCTAATTTCGACTGGATCGAAACAGTAAGAGGTGTCGGGTATCGTTTCAAAGATGAAGGCGAATAATCATTCCAAGTTGCGAATTTTATTTTTTTTATAAAAGAATAAGAGGTACTTAAAATTGAGAGGCAAGCTCGATGATCCACAGAAAAAAGCCTGTGATTCCTGGGTTTTTTCTTTTGAAAAAAGAACTTCCTCTCGCAATGATCATGGCCGCATTACTGGCTGGTTGTGAGTCCAAGACTGAGACTGGAGCATTGATTGGCAGTGGCAAGGGAGCTCTCGTTGGCAGCGCTGTCAGTGTTGCATCAGGATATGCACTCGATCAGCAAGACCGCGATACTCTAGAGCAACGCAGCCCTGGCACTCTTGACAGGATCGACAAAGAGGAGCAGCTTTCTATCGAGGATATTAAAAAAATGTCCAATGCAGGGATTAAAGACGACGTAATCATCAACCAGACTGACGCGACAAACAGCCGTTACGATTTGACCTCTGAGGAGATCATCGAATTAAAAAATTCTGGCGTATCCCAAAATGTAATCAACCATATGATCCAAACCGGAAACCGTTAAATTTTTTTATAGCTATGACAACAGCCTTCTCAGCCAAAGAAACAAGCGAAGCCTCGGCGTTTGAATCAAAAGTTACAGAGCTTTGCCATTTGTATGTGCAAAAATTCCTATCGATCACACGTCCCTATTCCCTCCTCCATCTACTGTTCTATGGGTTATTGGCCCTGCAATTTTTTTGCTTTACCGGTTTTTTTTCCTTTCTATCTAAGTCGTCCCTTCTCGCGTTTTCCATTGGGATCTTCTTTCTTACGATCTTCTCCTACTTTGTCCTGAGGTTTTATTTTCAGGCAAAAAAACCAGAGCAGTTCGCCTTAATAAAAAAAGAATTTCTAGAAGAGGTCATGGGGATGCTCAACATCCCAAAAGACGAGCCCAAATACTATCTTTCCGTAGCCTATGCAGCAAGGGAACTTGCCTCATATTTCCAAGGCAAGGAATATGTTTATTATTCCTCTTCACAAGAAGGTGGCGCAGTACATACCCTCATGCAAAAGCTCAGCGCTTTTCTCCACTGGGAAGATGTTCACAAGATAAGAGAACTGCTCTTCTATACCTGTATTGAAATGCATATCTCTCTTATCAAGATGCACCCGATCGATATCGAAATCCACGCGTCCCTTGCAAATGCTTATGAAGGACTTGGCAAGCTGTACAAGCCCCCTATAAAAGCACCTTGGGTCCCATCCCAGTACTTTTCCAGTGAGATGCTAGAAAAATTTCAAACGATCGCAAAACAGGCGATTGAAGAATTAAAAATCATCAGCGACTACACCCCTGCCGATCCCTGGTCTAGAGCAAAACTTGCAGCCCTTTATCATGAGCTTGGCTGGCGCGAGCTCGAAATTCGTGAATATGAGACCATCTTGGATCTGTGCCCTCAGGACATGGAAGTGCTTTACCGGCTTGGCGTTCTTTATTTCCAGCAAGGGTTCACAAGCAAGGGGCTCAAAATCTATGAAAAGCTGAAGAAAAGCAAATTTCCAAAGGCTGATGACCTCCTCTCATTTTACGACACATATTTGAACGCAAATCCTTCTTTGCAATAAAAAAAAATTTACGCAAAACTTTTCCGAGCTATAATCAGAAAAAAAATTGAACAGGGGTTATTCATGGATCGCCATTACAAACAAAAATTCATCTTTGCAGCTTGTCTATCCTCTCTAACGATTTTTGCAAGTGCAAGCGATGCTGAGCTCTCTGCAGAAAAAACTCTGCAGGTAAAAAGGATTTCGGAATATTGGAAAGACGGCGATTTTAAAAGAGCAAAAAAGCATATCATCTCTTTTCTTGAGACAACAGAAAGAAGCCCCTATCATGACCATCTCTATGCAATGCTTGGGGACCTCTATTTCCTGGATAACAACTATCAGACTGCGATTGAGACATATAGCAAGATCCAGGGCGACGAGTTTAAAACAAAAGTCTACAAAAACCTTTTGCAGTCCCATTTTGCCCTCAAGGAATATGAAAAGATCATAGCCATCGTCGAAAAAAATCCTACTGCCCTCACAAGTCCTGAAACGCGTTTTTTTTATGCAGAATCGCTCTTCCATGAAGCGCAACAACACCAGGACAACAACCTAATCGAAAAAGCAAAGCAGGAATACATTTCTCTTGTAGACACAGAGTTCAAACCAAGGGCCGTGGCCGTTCTAGCGCAACTGTTCAAATTGTCCAAAGAACCGATGCAAGCAGTTTCGCTCTATGAAAGTTTGCTTGAATGGCATCCCACACAAAAAGAAAACCTGCTGATGGAAATAGCCTGCCTCCAAATGCAGTATGACAGATTGAACGCCATCGATAATTTTGAGAAAGTATACCTTATGGAAGGAGCGCTTGCTCCCAAGGCTGCCTATAACCAAATGATCTTATTGTACGAGGAAGGGCAGTATGCAGAATTCCTAGTCAAAAAAGATGCCTTTTTCCGATTCGTTGACAAGGAGAAGACACCTCTTTTGCATTTTTTACTCGCACGCTCCTATTTTGCCATGGAAAACTATGATCTTTCCATCAAAAGCCTGGACGACTATTTTTCATCTGAAAAACGTTCTGCCACTTACGACAAAAACGCTCTGTCAACGTGGCTCAGCTGCGCCCAGAAATCAAACGACATTGCACTATTTGAAAGAGGGATCAAGATGATGCAGGCCTCATATCCCAATGACCCTGAACTCGAAAATGCCATCGTCATCCATGCAAATTTATGCCTTCAGAAAGAATCTTTTGATAAACTGCAAGAAGATATCAGTTTCCTAGAAGAACACTACAAAGACAGCACCTACCTAGAGCCTCTTTATTTTGACTACGCATCCTCTCTTAAAAAAAGAGGCCTCTTTGAAGAAAGCCGCGCCATGTTCCTTTCTTTCCTCAGTAAATTTCCAGAGTCTTCACAGAAAAGCAGCGCACTGCAACAGGTTGTCTTTTGTTCGATGGAATCGGCAAAGACAAATGCCGCATCTCAGCGAATTTTAGCAGACGACCTGATCAGCCTCCTTGATAAGTCAAGTTTTCAAGATCCTTCGCAAAAAGAAAAATATCTGATCTTCCTCGTGCAAAACCTTCTTGAGCTACGAGACTATAGCAATGCACAGCAGGAACTGGAGAAATATTGCATAGAAAACCCCGAGACTCAAACAAATGCCGATATCTTGCTTCTTCTTGCGATCTCCTATTTGGAAGATAACAAGCAAGACCTCTTTATCGAGCAGGCTGAGAAAATTTTGAAGGTGGACCCTTCATTTGCCCAAAAAGACTTGCTCCACAAAAGGCTCTATAACGCCTACCTTGAAAAAGGAAATGCGGATGACAAGGCCCGCGAGCATTTGTATTGCTGCTATTTGAGCAACCCCTCTGAGGTCTCCCTTCAAAATCAAATCTGGCTTGCAGACCAATATCTTTTTAATGCCAAACACACCGGTTCAGAAGCCGCTAAAGAAAGGGCGCACGCCATTTTTGTGAACATCCTCTACAAAGAGAACAAATTAATGATCGACCCTTCATTAGAAGCCGAAGCGATCAAGTTTGCCCAGCTCCTCGACCTAGAAAAAAATCAATCCGACAGGATACGCCTTTTAGAAGACCTTCGTAAAATCCAAAAAGGGAAGGAAGGAGATTGGAAATGGGAGAAGTACGTCCTCATTGAACTTGCAAATGCCTATAGAAACCTTAACATGCGCGATGATGCCATATCCGCTTATGACCAGATTATTGAAAAAGGTTACGAAATGCCTTCCTACTACAGCTGGATCGCCCTCCTGGAAAAAACAAAACTGCAGTCCCTTGATTTGAAGAAAGACCAGATGGATGAAGATGCTCCTGAGATCTCACAAATTTTGGACCAGTTCAAAGACCTTCAAATCAAAAAAAATCTATCCTCCGAGCCGGCCCACCTCGAAGCTGCTTTGGAATACGCCTACTTAAGGTCGGTCCTTTCCAAACCTGAAGAGAAAGGAAAGCAGACCGTGTTCTTCCTTGAAAGGATCAAGGAAGATTTCTCCGGTGAAAATTCCCCCTATCTTTCCATGCTCGACAACCTTCCCATGCAGGCCGCCATCTACGAGGCCTATATGGAATATATTGACATGTTGATCGACCGCCATAAAGCGCACCTAGCAAGGGAAAAGCTGGAAAATGAGCTTGCCGACGAGCTTGATGTCCAAGCACAAAAAAGGCTTGAAAAACTGCTCTTAAAAAAAGAAACTCTGCCAGAGTATTTGCAAAGACGTATCGACCAAATTTAAAATAAACTGTAGCCCAACATGCGTAAAAAATCTCCGTTTTTTGCTAAGGACAAGCGCTCTTTACTGTTTATCTGCGTTGCGATCTCACTCCTCCTGCATTTCTTTGTAGTCATCTATTTTTCTCAAAAAAAGGATGAACCTTCGACAATAGAGGCGCAAAAATTTACTTCCACCGAGCTAAATTATGAGGAAAAAGAGCAGTTCCTTGAAGATGCCCTAGAAAAGATCGCCATTGTAGTCCAATCTTCGGAGATCCCATTTGACCTTGAGTACCATCCCCAGGAGATCTCCGGGATTGATCCGACAGCCCAAGTGATCAAATCAAACCCCTCTTCCACTAATTTTAAAGAGACGATCCTTGAGGAAATGCCCATTGCTGTGCAACCGATCTCGCCAGGAAAACTGCATTTGGTCGATCAGACCGATTTTGAGGTCTATGCCCCGCCAGAAACGGAATCCCTCAAAAAAGAAAGGTCGACAGAAGAGGTTGCCGTCCAATTTACTGCCCCAGATGTAGACCACTCCCTTGCATTATCTTCTGCAAGACCTGATAAGATCATCGCTTCTTACGCCATAAAAGAGCAGACGCCGTCTCAGGAGAACCTAGAAAATAAAAATCTCGAAAAGCCGACGCTGCAAGCTCCAAGGCCTGGAAAAGTCGAGCCTTTATATGTGCCCCAAACTCATCCGAACCTTTATGTAAAATCCCCAAAGATCAACGCCTCCAGCCCCCTCTCTTCAGACCTCTACGATTTTACCCTGTCTAAAACTCTGGCCATAGAAGAAAGCGATAATTATAGCGTTGACATCAAGGTGATGTCTGAAGAGGAGGGCCCAGGCCTGATATTTTCCGCTACGATTACCCCCAAGCAGTCTGCAAAAGACCCCTCGCTCAAGCAAAACATTTATTTTATCATAGACCGGTCCAACTCTGTTGACAAAAACCTGTACAACACCTTTAAAAAGGGAGTGCTGCGCTCCCTAAGCGTCCTTGATCCAAGAAACAACTTTAACATCATTGTCTTTGATAAGAAGATCGTCCATCTGTCTCCAACAAGCCTTCCTGCAACAGCAAAAAACCTTAAACTTGCCGAACAGTTTTTATCCAAACAGGAGCACGGCTCACTTTTTGCTGCAGCGGAGCTCTACACTTCTTTGGAAAAGGTCATTCCAAATGGCGTCCATGAAGAAGGGCTTCATACCGCCATCCTCCTTTCTGATGGAGAAACTTCTTTATCAACGAGCAAACAAAAAGAAGCCATCGGCAACTTTTTAAAGAAAAACCATGGGAGCGTGGCCATCTATACGGCAACTGCGGGCTATAAGAACAATTTGATCCTTTTAGACCTTCTCAGCAGATCAAGCCGCGGCAAGCTTATGTACTCCGATACCTTGGCATCGTTTCCAAGGAAGCTCATGAAGCTGGTCAGCACGCTTTCCAGCCCGGTAGCAAGCGATGTTGTGGCAACAACGATCGAGACAAGCCCACAGTCGCGCATTACCCTGTTTTGCGATTCCACCCATCTTCCCAACCTTTTTAAAGGGGAGCCATTGACTATTTTAGGGCGTCTTGAGTCTCCGGAAGATTTTACCCTCTTGATCCAGGCAAAGGACAAGGACAACCATTTTGTGATTAAAAAAAACATCTCCTTCCAAACGACGCAAGTTGTGAAAAACCTGACCAAGGCGTATGCTTCTGAGCAAGCCTA
>JASHWM010000009.1 GCA_030044075.1 Candidatus Rhabdochlamydia sp.
CTTTGGGAATTTTTCCGATTTTGTTCTCAGCAAAATGGAGTAAATGTAAAGACTGTAGCAACCCGATTTCTTTTGGTATTTCTGTAATTTGGTTGTTCCATAAATTGAGCACCTCTAAAGAAGTGAGATTTCCGATCTCTTTGGGAATTCTTTCAATGTTGTTTTTCCATAGATGAAGCTCCTTTAGTGCAGTGAGATATTTGATTTCTTTCGGGATTTCCTTGATTATGTTTAAGTTTAAATTGAGCATTTCTACAGCAGTAAAATACTGTATTTCCGGAGGAATGAATTGTAAGTTACGTTCTGGCAAATCTAGACTGGTGACTTGCCTCACGGGGCTTTGAGGAGCGGCCAATCTTTGCCGCAATAGGCCAGCTATTTCCTCTAATGACATTTGTTCCGTACCCTCGAACAAGTAGTTCGCGATATTGCCTGGCAGAACCAGGCAAAAATCCATGAGGGCCTGATCTTTTATTCTTCTTGCCGATGCTACAATTTGTTTTGATGACATGGCCGTAAGAGGGCTCATATTCGCACAGCCGGGAACCTCTGCAATATACGGATAAAGGCTTTCCCATCCACCGATCGCCTTTGACCAAATCTGTCCATAGGTAACACCACTTGCATCAACATTAAATGTGGTAACTCCTTCATCATGTAAACACCGCAAAGCGGGTTTTGCGATATGCGATATTTCAGCAAAGAAGGTATTGCTCCAGTTTTTACAGGTGAGGGTAATGGCATTGACGCTGTTTCCTAAACTATATCTGTCGGAAACACTGGCATTTCCCAGAACACCTCTAAATATTGTAACCAGAAATTCACTGGCGAGCGTTCCCCAAGGGTTTGCTTCCTGGACTTTCTCATGGAGCCTGGGTGTCAAAGCTGAGCTCCTATAGCTTTTATCTGAAAAATCCCATGCATTCAATAGCTTTCCAGGCTTGGAACCCATAATATATCCGGCGACCTGCTCCGACAATTTTTGTGAAACAACGCTCGGCGGGGATCCGTGTTGTACATGCCTTGAGAGAACATGATAGAGGACCGCAAGGTCTTTTCCGGACAGTCCCTGATAAAATTCAGGACCGAGCACTTTATCTTCCGAGCATTCTGCCAAAACAGCGACTGCTTTTAGGACAGGTGTCGGAAGGGTGCTTCTTTCCAAAGGCCCATACCAATATTTTACATGGCCCAGCAATCCCCTGTTGGGGGCATTCATGCTTACCCCCTCCCATGCCTGTCTCATCTGCAAATACTCTCCCACTTCTTTGACAGCTCTTGCCAAGATCCAGTGTGGAGGATGGCCATGTGCAGCATAGCGTTGCAAAATAGTGTATAAGACCACAAGCTTCTTGGTAGAAAGGATAGCATAGAGGGAGCGGTCTATTGCCTGGTCCTTCGAAAGCTCCGCCGTAGAGACAAGGGCTTGCAATACACGTGTAGAAAGACTGCTATTTGTTTTCTTGCGGTCCAAGCTCTTTGCACTGTCCCCCCTCTCTCTTAAACTGATTTCAACATTATTCATATTGATTCACATTATTAAATTATTATTCAAAATAAACAATCCCACTTACAAATTAATAATAAATCTCTGTATTCGGCAGTGCAGCGCGGATTTCGTAGGGGAATTCTTTGATTTTATTATTAACAAAATCCAGCTCCTCTAAAGAGGTGAGATTGGCAATTTCATTGGGGACTTCTGTGATTTCGTTCTCCGCTAAATAAAGCTTTTTTAAACCTCTGAGCTCGCCGATTTCTTTCGGGATTTCTTTGATTTGGTTTTCATATAGATCAAGCCACTGCAAGGCCTTTAGCAAACCGATCTCTTTTGGAATTTCTGTAATTTTGTTTTGATGCAACAACAGTTCCTGTAAAAGGGCCAGTTTGCAGATTTTTTTGGGGAATTCCTTGATCTGGTTATTCGATAAATCGAGCGCTATTAGAGCGGTAAGCTTGCCGATCTCCTTGGTGACTTCTGCAATTTGGTTATGAGATATAAGAGTTCTTTTAAATTTGTAAGGTGTCCGATCTCTTTGGGGACTTCTCTTATAAAATTATTCGATAGATCAAGGGTCTCTAAAGCAGTAAAATACTGTATTTCCGGGGGAATGAAGCTTATTTCACGAAATTTCAACTCAAGCTGGGTGATTTGTCTTGCAGGACTCTCAGGATCGGCCAATCTCTTCCTTAAAAGATCTGCTTTTTCTTCTAATGACAACGCTGCGGTGTTCTGGAATAATCTGTTGCGCACATCATGAGGAAGCACTTTGCAAAAGTGAATAAGGGCCCAATCTTTTGATCTTCTTACGGAAGCTAAAGTCTCTTTTGATGACATGATGGAAAGAGGTCCCCTATTGGCACAGTCTGGAACCCTTGCAGCATAGGGCTGCAGGTTTTCCCATTCGTGGACCGCTCTTGTCCATATCTGTCCATTCGTGATCCCACTTGCATCGGGATTAAATGAAGCGAGGTTTTGATCATGCAAAGACCGCAAAGACTTTTTTGCTAGATGCGATATCTCATTAAAGAATGTACGACTCCAGTTTGTACAGATAGAAGTAATCTTAGTTATGGACCTCCGGAGGCCATACCTGTCGGTAACTGCAACATTTCTCAGAACGATCCTAAAAATATGTACCAAAAGTTCATTAGTGAGGCTTCCCCAAGGATCTTTTTCCTGAACTTCCTCCTTGGATGGCATAGTATGAAAGACTTTTGCCATCTGAAGATCATGTTTTGATCCATCAAAAAGGGCAATTGCTCTTGGAACAAAAAGAACATAACTTTCTTCATCATCTTTTTTCTGCGTGATGGAATCCTGATGGCCGCCCCATGAGCACGGATAATGCCCGTCTTGAACGTCGTGCAATTGTTCGCTGTAAGGCTTAATTATCGTTCTATTTGCCATATTAAAAATTAAAAAATATTAAATGATTATTAATATTGTATATAAATTATTCTTTATTTTCTAGCTATTAATAATAAACTGGAGCAGTTATAAATATGAAGGTGATTCCTATAACCATCGATTTGATTATCAAACGGATAGGAACGAGTTTTTGAAATTCTGTCGTGCGTTTATTTAAGTCATTAAGAATGAATAAAATGCAATAAAGTCACTTAAGAAAGGACCTTCTTCCCAATCAATTCGCCCTCTTCTCTAAACACTTCCATGGCAAAAGAAAAGCGGTCGATATGGACGGCCATATCAAGGTCTATCATGCCGTGCTCATGCTCGCAAGGGTCTGCATCCAGCATTCTTGCCGCGCATGGGGAGGAGCGGACCCTACTTAAGAATGGCGATGGTTCGGAAGGTATGTTGAGGAGCCTATTTTGCAAATACTCGGCCAGAGCGAGGTCCTCATCGCCATTGTTCCTACCTGTTACAATAAAAGTGACATGGGATGGGTTGAAGGCGATGATCCTTTTGAGGGTGGCTTCAGCGACGACAAAGCTTGCGACAAGGATCTTGTCGACATGGCTGCAGCCGATCACCCCTTGGGTCCCAGAGCTTGTCCTTTGGACAAGTCTGCGACCCGATAGGGGCGCAAGACGGATCTGGTTGGGAGAGTTGCCGTAGTGGAACCCTTCGATAAATTTTCCTTCTTGTTCCCCCATTAAAAGCAATGAGGGGTCTTTCTTTTTTTTTTGGAAAGCTTCTTCGATCGTAGATACAAATATGATTTCTTCAGCACCGCCGGCAAATGCAAAAGCTGCTGTTGTGAAAGCGCGCAGAACATCGATCACAACACAGAGGCCTTGCGCACTAGCGCAGTCGTAGCGGTGCAAGATCGTAGTTTTCAAGTATACCCCTCGCCTGAAAGAAGGTCTTTTTTGCTGAACATCGATCCTTTGTACACGATGCCGCGCTCAGGGTCGAGCGTGACGGTCTGTCCATCTTTTAGGAGCGTGAGTGCAAGTTCGGCCCTGACAAGGATCGGAAGGTCCAATGTCTTGGCAAGCGCTAAGGCAGCCTTTTCCGATGCTTGGTCTTCCGGGCTGTTTTGCAAGACAATGCCGATCGAATGTTTGAAGATGTTGAGATAGGATTCATCGCAAGAGGAGATCACGACAATGCAATCCTGGGCGGCCTGCTCTTTTTCAGGCGCAGAGGAAAGGATCAAGGCCACTTTTCCATGGATCGTCTTTCCCGGCCTTGCAACGCCGCGAATGATCACATCGCCGATGCTTTCCACCATCATCATGTTCGTCGTGCCGCTGATCCCAAAAGGAGATCCGGCCGTCACAATGACAAGGTCGCCATAGTCGACATACCCCCGCTCCATCGTGAAATGGCTGATCACGGAAAATGCTTCCTGGACATTTTTCGCATCGACAGGGGGCACAGGGATCACTCCCCAATATAAGGAAAGCTGGTGGAACGTCTTTACCTTGTTGGAAAGGGCAAAAACAGGCATCTCGGGACGGCAGCGCGAGATCAGGCGCGCTGTAAATCCGCTGTTGGTAATGGCGAATATCGCCTTTGCACCCGAACTGTATGCCGTCTTTACGGATGCGACGGACACTGATGAGGAGACATCTCTATATGCGTGGTGGGTGTCCTCCTCAAAGAACTCCTGGTAATTGAAATGTCTTTCTGTCTCATGGACGATCGCGCGCATCATGTTGACAGCTTCTATCGGATAGGCCCCCATCGCAGTTTCACCAGAGAGCATGATCGCACTTGTGCTATCGTAGATCGCATTGGCGACATCAGACACTTCAGCCCTTGTCGGCCTTGGATTTTTGATCATCGACTCAAGCATCTGGGTTGCCACAACAACGGGTTTCCTTGCATGCCTGCATTTTCTGATCATCATTTTTTGGAGGTTGGGCACTTCGGCGAGAGGGAGCTCAACACCAAGGTCCCCCCTTGCCACCATGATCCCATCCGCCACTTTGACAATGTGGTCAAAATTTTGAACACCTTCTCTATTTTCGATCTTTGCAAGGACTATGATGTCGGTCTTTCCTTTCTGGACAAGGAGTTTTTTGATCTCAAGGACATGGTCTGCAGAGCGAATGAACGAAGCGGCGATCATATCGATATCCATATCGCATCCAAAAGAGATGTCCATGACGTCTTGTTCTGTCATTGCTGGAAGCGCGATGGTGGAGCCGGGAACATTGACACCCTTGTTTGTTTTGATGACACCTGCGTTTTGGACCTCGATCAGGACGCCTTTGGCAGTTTTTTCGACAACTTTGGAAATGATATACCCATCGTCAAAAAGGACTGTCATCCCTTCATGGAGGTCATCCAGGACGATGGAGGGCATGATCGGCATCCTCTCCCCATCCCCTTCGATAGGCTCTTTAACAAGTAAAATTTTTTGTTTTGCAGATACGCTCATCTGGCCGTTTTTGATCTTGCCGATGCGGATTTCGGGCCCTTTTGTGTCGAGCATGATCGCAAGCGGCACTTTTTTTATCTCTCGGGCTTTTTTTAAATCTTGAATTACTTTTAAATGTTCTTCGTGGCTGCCGTGGCTGAAGTTCAATCTGGCAACATTCATGCCAGCGTCGATCAGCTGAAGCATCTTTTCCAGGGTGTTGACCGAAGGGCCTATCGTACAAATTATTTTGGTTCTAGTAAGCATGTGTAAACATTCCGTAAAAGGATAAAAGGAATTGTACGACTTTGCAGTTTAGTTCTCAAGCAGCCAAAAACAAAAAATTTCGAAAGAGCCAAGGGAATGCCTAATCGAGAGATCGTTTTAAAAAACGTCAAAGTCCATAACCTTAAAAATGTCACTCTCCGCCTGCCCTCCCATAAACTGATCGTTTTTACGGGGGTTTCGGGGAGCGGCAAGTCATCTCTTGCCTTCGATACCATCTATGTGGAAGGGCAAAGGCGCTATATCGAGTCTTTTTCGACTTTTGCGAGGAGGCAGCTGGGGGACATGCCCAAGCCTGACGCCGAGCTCATCACAGGGATCTCCCCTACCATCGCCATCGAACAAAAGACTGCCGGGAAAAATCCAAGGTCGACGGTCGGGACCATGACAGGCATCCATGATTATATGCGGGTCTTATATGCAAGGATCGGCATCCCCTATTGTCCGATCAGCAAAGAGCCCGTCAAACCTCAGAGCGACCTCCAGATCTTGTCGAAGATCAAAGCGATGGACGCCTCCCGCATCATGATCTTGGCGCCGTACGCCCGTGGAAAAAAAGGAGAGTTCAAAGACGATTTCCAAGAGCTGCTCCGAAAAGGGTTCACAAGGATCAGGCTCAATGGCTCCATACGAGAAATTACAGACGAGATCACAATCGATAAAAACACTGCGCACGACATCGACCTTGTCATCGACCGCCTAAGTGTAGAGAAGGAAAATTACGGCCGCATCGCTGAAAGCGTCGAGATGGCATTGGGCATTGGCAAGGGGATCGTGATCGTCATCAACACAGACAAAAACGAGGAAACTCTTTTTTCAAGACATGCTTTTTCTCCAAAGTCGGGAATGTCGTACCCTCCTTTAGAGCCCCACGATTTTTCTTTCAACCACCCCATCGGCATGTGCCCCGCCTGCCAGGGCCTTGGGACGACCCTTGAGTTCGACCTCTCAAAGGTCATCGATCCCAAGCTGTCGATCCAAGAGGACTGCTGCAAGGTTGCAAGCTCCTACCAAACAGTCCGCTATGGAAATATCTATGACAACCTTGCAAGGATCTATCACTTTAGCATCGACACTCCCTTTGAAAAAATTCCCGAAAAGGCAAAGAAGGCATTCCTGTACGGAATTGAAAGCAAATGGACCAAGATGCACTTTGTCCATAAGATAAAAAGGTCCAGGTGGACCGAGTACGTTGAATGGAAAGGCGTACTAAATGAAGCAAAGCAGAGGTTCCAGCAGGCAACAAGCGACCTTTATCGAAATAAGATGAAAGAGCTCATGCATGAGGACATCTGTCCTGCGTGCCAGGGGCAAAGGATCAAGCCATATCCTGCAGAAACACGCCTTGGAGGAAAAAAGATCGCAGAAGTCAATGCAATGGCGATCGAGGACGTCTTAGGGTTTTTCACTTCCCTCACACTGTCAAGCGAAGAAAAATATATCGCCGAAGAGCTCCTCAAAGAGATCGTCCAGCGCCTTTACTTTTTACAGGATGTCGGACTCCACTACTTAAGTTTGGAGAGGACAGCGCCGACGCTTTCTGGCGGCGAAGCGCAGCGGGTCAGGCTTGCATCGCAGATCGGATCAGGACTTGTAGGAGCGACATACGTCCTTGACGAACCCTCCATCGGGCTTCATCCAAGAGACAATATCCATCTGATCCACACCCTCCAAAAGCTTCGCGACAAAGGAAACACCGTCATCGTTGTCGAACATGATGAAGAGACTATCTATGCAGCCGATCATATCGTCGATGTGGGGCTGCTTGCAGGGAACAAAGGCGGCGAGGTCATTGCGCAAGGGGACGTATCCGACCTTCTTGCCTCGGAAGCTTC
>JASHWM010000081.1 GCA_030044075.1 Candidatus Rhabdochlamydia sp.
CATATAACAACCCTTGGTTAAGCGCATGTTAACAAACGTTTGCGATAGAGGCAAGATCAATTGGATACTATGGCTTTAGCCAGATCAATTTCGTTTTTCCGCTCTAGAAGTCAAAATTTTGTTAGCACGAAGCCATCCCTAAGTAGTCAAGAATTGATTTATATGGTTGGAAAAATCGTCGTTTTTGCATAATACCCAGAAACTAGGTATTTTTATGCGATTAGTCAATAAAACAAGGTACGCTATTTTGGGGATGCTCGTTGAGGGCCCTACCACAGGATATGAGATCAAGTCCCTCATGGGAAGGTCGACGGTCTATTTCTGGAGGGAGTCCGATTCGACGATCTATCCAATGTTGAAGGTTTTAGCGAAAGAGGGGAAGGTGGTCTCCAAGATCGATTATGTGGGGAAGAAAAAGAAAGAGGTCTTTTCGATTACAAGGACAGGAAGGGCGGAATTTAAAGCCTGGCTTGGAAGCCCGACAGGATCGGAAACTCCGCGCAACGAGTTTCTTCTCAAACTCTTTTTTATCACAGATCAAAGCGAGATGGTCTGGTTGCTTAAGGAAAGGTTGGAAAAAATCGAAAAGACCTATCAAGAATACAAGAAAATCGAAGAGAGGCTGGAAACTCTGGCCGATTCTCCCAGGAAGACGATCCGACTCAAAGCTCTGAGATATGGGATCGCTCAACTTGCATTAGAAATTAAATGGTTAAAGGAAGGAATGTAAGAATATGCTTATCGTTACACACACCGTAGAGACAAAGACAGCTCCCATACAAATATGGAGGGTTTGGCAAGATGTTGAAAACTGGAAAAAGTGGGATGAAGAAATCGAATCAAGCCGAATCGATGGACCATTTCAGGCAGGTACCGCAGGTAGTACGAAGTTTGTAGGAACGCCCCTTATCAAAACTCTTTTAACAAAGGTAGAGCCCCTAAAGTTAGTGGTCCAGGAAGCCTATCTTTCCTTTGCAAAAGTTATCAGCTACCAATCAATGCGGCAAGTTGCTGGTACAACACAAATTACTTTCCAGGTGGAGATCCGCGGGCCTTTATCATTTTTCTATTCCTGTATGCTTGGCAGGTTTATCAAAAAGAAGATTCCCAAAGAGATGGAGGAGATGCTTAAAAGGGCAATCGCTATTGGAGAATAGCCTATAAAAGGCCCGCTTGAAGGGCCTCTTGCGCTTTTTTGATTAGCTCTACCTTCGAGCTGCAGGAGAGTTTATCTTTGATGGCTGCGATGTAATTTTCCACGGTCCTAAGCCCTAGGTGAAGTTGGGTTTTGATATAGGAGGCTGGAAAGCCGCTGGCCAAAAGGCGCATGATGTCCTGTTCGCGAGGGGTTAAACGGGAGAATGAGGAGCAGCCGATCTCCTTCAATAATTGGTCGCGCTGCAAAGGAAGGGCGATCCCTTGCGATCTTTCATAGAAAGTACTGCCCATATGGGTTGATAGGTCCACTGCATTCTCTTGTAAGAGGGCAAATAGTTTCCCATGTTTTTTTCTGAACTCATGGATAAAGTAGCGCAAAAGGGGCAGCTCGTTCAATAGCCGCTCATCCGCTTCGTGATCTGAAAAGCGTGTTGCAAAGCCGAAAGCCTCAATCCCTTCATGACATGGCTCAATAAGGTTTAGATGAAAGTTGATATTGAATTTGCTCTCTGCGATTTTTAATACCTTTCGATAAGCGCCCTGACGGCCCGCTTTCATGAGACTGATGCCTCCTTTCTTGGAATTGGGAAGGCGCAAACAGGGGAAATGGGTATGGAGCGACTCTCCGAAACAGTATTCATTCCAGCTGCCATGAGTCCCTGCATACATGTAATTTCCCGACCTGGTGATCCGGTAATACCAAAAGTGATTGATACCGAAATGGTCGTAAAGGGGCCTCGCAAATCGGACCATCTGGTCGTAATGAGGGGACGACTGCGTCTGCTCCATCATTTGTAAAAATCGGTTCATAAGAGACCTAACCCTGCTCTTTTTGGCTCAAGAATTTTAATTCTAGAGTATTTAATACTCTATTAAAAAGTATTATTCACTCTTATTCTTTTTCGAGCTGTTTATTATTAGTATTTGCGATTTTTTATGCATCGCAAATATTTTTTAAGAAAAAATTATAAAGCTGTTTGCATCGATAGCGATCAGCTGATAATGGGCCATTTGGCCTTTAAGACCAAAGACTCGCTTTGGCTTGGCACCTCAACGCCTTCTCTTGCGCTGATCAGCGTCCAGTCGGCCTTTCATGAAGGATTGGAGGGACGTTTGAAAATGGAAGCATTTCTTTCGGTCATCCGCTCTTCTGTTCCAGGCCGTGTAACGGCCCTTATTGCGGACACGGCTCATTTGGGGGCCCGGCGGTTGGTAGAAGGCGATCTTGCTCAAGACAACTGTCTGAAAGAAGGGGAAGACCTTGTGTCGCGGTTCCAGCCGCTATTTGCCGGCTATGAGCTGATCTTTTGGCATGACCTCAAGAAAAAAGAGGAATATTCCCTGCTGCGCTGTGAAATTTTGTCCCATGCGCAAAGAGATCCCCTTTTTCAAAGTCTACTCGAGAGCGATGCACAGAAAGATTTGGAGCAAAAAAGACAGAACCTTTATCCTGACCGACAGGCATTTATAAAAGAATCGATAGAGGATCTAATTGACGAGTGCGCCTGCCTGCGGCTTTTGGCAAGAGCAGGGTATGGCAATCTATTTTATCCGGGTGCCCCTCATCAGGCGACCGCTTACCTCGAAGCTCAAATGCCTTTTCAAATCAGGTGGGTTGATGTTTTTTTGACAATCGAAAGGAAATCAAGATTACCTACGCTGGGAAAGTACTAAATTTGGTGTTTTCTTGGCTTTGAAGTTTTCCTATAAGGAAATTTGATATTTTTGCTAATTTTTCTTAATTGGAAGGTTATATTATGTTCCATTATGCAATTGTTTTGGCAAGTGTTGTTAACAGCCTTGTCCAAGTGAAAGGAGGGATAGAGGCCGGTGTAAGCGAGCCACCATCCATTGTTAATGAGACTTCTTTTAACCAGGGTGGAAATTGTAAAGACAGATCAAATATGCGGCAATCTATGTATGGTGTTGAACTCAATCATATTTATCTTGTGGTTGATAGAGAAACTTATGAGGCCATAAAAAGCTCAGATCTTATTCGCTCCCTTGCTTTTACCTGCGAGCAGAAAAGCACTGCAGACAATCAAATAGGTTGGGAGGGATTTTATATGAGAGGTAAAAACACCTATATTGAGTTTTTTTATCCCCAAGAAAGATACCCCTCTGTCGGGATTTCAGGAATAGGAATGGGTGTTGACCGCAAAGGGATTTTGGACAAGATGCAAGAGGATCTTCCCCATTTTACAAAGGGATGTTTTAGTCGTAATGGGAAGCCATGGTTTAACTATATCGCAGTAGGCGATAGCTACTTTTACAAAAGAAATTCGTTTTGGATCATGGAATACGCCCCAGAATATTTTGCAGAAGATCCAGAAGATGTTTCTAGAGCTCATTATAACTTTGAAAAATACGATCAGGACAAACCTTTTCTGGATATTGAGAAAGTGAGCATAGCGCTAAAAAACGAAGGCCTTGAGGTCCTTTCAGGATACCTAGGAGACCTTGGCCTTTTAAAGAAAGAGCGCTCCTATGTGACTTCAGAAAATATAGAGGTCCAGCTACTAGAAGAAAATGAGCAGCAAGAGGGAATTTGCCAGATTCATTTCTCCCTTTCAAAGGATTTCGAAAAAAGTGGTTCATATCGACTTGGGAACTCCATATTGACTCTACGGGAGAACAGAGGCTCATGGTCTTTTTATAAGGAGTGAAAAAAGCTATAGCGAAGGGACTTTTTTCTCACGTTCTTCAAAATAGAATCTCCAAGCAGGCAGCTCTATTGAAAACAGTTTTTCAGGCGAAGTTTGGAATATCTTCTTGATCTCGCTGATCTTTTCCCATCTAACTTCTCTATTTTCATTAGGTTGGGATTTTGGCTGCCCTTCCTTAACTTCACAGATAAAGATAAAACAAATCCAGGGCTTGCCCCCTTTTAGCTGCTGTGTACAGCAAAAGGGCCTAAAGCCAAAAACCGATCCGTTCTTATCAGAGAGGATGGGAGTTTGAATATCCTGTTGAATGCTCTTTAGTTGCAGTCCGCATTCTTCCCTGATCTCTCGGGCGAGGGCATCATAGATGTTCTCATAAGGGATATCTAGCTTCCCAATAGGAAATTCGAATGTCCCAGAATAGATGGGGTCGCTTTCAGGCTTCCAGCGTGTCTGTAGTAAGACCTCATCTCCCTTCTCAATAATGGCGCCAACACATGGGATTGCAAAATTCATCGCAAAACCTATCCTATCAATTTTTATTAAGACATATTGGCAAAACGCAAACTATATTGAAAGTATCCTTCTTTCTGAAGGTAGGGAATTGTGAGGTTTTTGAGTATTTTCAAAGGAAATGTTCATAATTATTTCGAACATTATTTCAGACTAATAGATTATTTTTTTTAAAAGGTTTTCGTGGGACAATTAGTCGATTGTTTTGCTACTATTTCTCGATTTTTAAGGAGGAGAGGATGCGTAGGGCTTGCTTTTTTGCTATTTTCATTATCCGCGTGGTTTATGCAGGGGAAATTATTACAACAAATGACTTTGGCGATATTGAAAGGGAATGTCAGACATTGAACCCAAATTCTCTTGCATTGTTCGATGTTGATGCCACGCTGATCGTTCCAGATGATGCGATATTACAGCCTAAAGCAAAGGTCCTTTTTGAGGAACTGGTCTCCGTGTATACCGATCGGGACTTGTTTCGCGAAATCCGTATGAAAGCCCCACATTCCCTTGTCGATGGTAGGAGCGTAGGTTTTGTCCGCAAGCTTCAACAGCAAAAAGTACCGGTTATAGCTTTAACTGCGGCTCCTGCAAAAATCAAAGGTTCGGAATGTCCCGGGAACTGGCGTGTGGATGAATTAAGGAGATTCGGCTTTGACTTTCAGGGCGCCTTTCCCCAAAGTAATTGTATAGTATTGCCAAAAAGCGATCGATTTGAGCATTTTCCCATGTTCAAGATGGGCGTCTTATATTCTTCTTTTCATGCTAAGGGAGATACTTTGATAATATTTTTACAGGTCCTGAATGTGAGGCCCGAGAAGGTCATATTTGTTGATGATGAACTGAGGCATGTTAAGTCCGTTGTGTCTTGTCTAGATAAGGTAGGAATACCGTGCGTAGGCATCCATTATGTGACTGCGAATGAAGCTCCTTGTGAACTAAATCCTGAACTTGGCCTGTTTCAAATAGAACATTTTGTTAAAAATGATCTGTGGATCAATGACAAGGAAGGCCAAGATATTCTAGCAAGTGGTCCTGATAATAAAGGTGTTGCTGCTCCTAATTAGGTAGTTTTTTAAAGAAAAAGAGAAGGCCAGTTTTTTGATCTGGCCTACGGATTTAGAATTATTCCTTTTAAATAAAATAAAAGATGCTCTTATAATCTTTAAATTTAAAAATTAAGGACTAAAGAAAAATGCCAACCATTTCCGAATTTTATGGCATTATTATACGATGTATTATAACGATCACGCCCCTCCCCATTTTCATGCTCGATATCAGGAATACGAGGCTTTAATTCAAATTGATCCATTAGGTATATATGCTGGAAATTTACCGTCGAGAGCAATAAGTCTTGTTATGGAATGGGCCTCAACCAATCAAAAAGAATTACTAGAAGTTTGGGAAAATGCTAGAAACAACAAAAAGCTACAAAAAATTCCACTTCTTTAATAAATGTAAAGATATGGGATTCAAAAGAGCTAAAATAGTGGCTTGTAAAGCAAAGCCAAACTATCGTGTCTGGATTCGTTTTGATGACGGTCTTGAAGGTGAGGTCAATTTAAGCAATCTCGTCGGAAAGGGCGTTTTCAAGGCTTGGGAGTCTGTTGAGTTTTTTAATAAAGTTCATATTGATCCAAAAACAGATACACTAACTTGGGATCATGAAATCGACTTGGATCCTTATGTTCTAAGAGAAACGATTTTGAAGGAAACTAATAGCAATTAAAAATCTTTCTATCGAAATTTCTGAAAGAAAATAATCATCATAGATTATTTGCAAATCTCCTTTAGTGCTGCTGCAAAGTCCTCAACCTCTTGAAAACTGGTATAGAGTGGGTGAGGCATTACTCGAATGTTTGCAGGAGGCCGTACATCGACTGAAAAGCCGCGGTCATGGAGCTCATGCTCGATTTCTGATGCAGTCCTCTTTGTATGCAGCTTAAATACCAGCATAGCACCGCGGTGCTGAGGATCTAGGGGGGTGATCCATTCGATAGAATTTTCAAGACCCTCTTGCAATTGTTGTATGAGAAATGATGTAAGTTTTTCTGACTTTTCCTCGATTTGGTCAATGCCAAGATCATGATATAGCTCTAGCATTGCCTGGGCATCGGCCATGGGGATGGGAGGTGGGTTCCCTAGACGGGTACCTCTAGCATCCTGGTAAAAAATTGTTGGGTCCCAACTGTGGATTGAATTGAATACAAGGTCAGATCGCATTGCCTTCCAGCCCTGCGCAGGAAAATAATCATGGAAAGGGATGTTGTTTTGGTGGATGAAATATCCGCCGACACCGCCTGCTGAAGCTGTGAGATATTTGTAGCCGCACCATGTGCCATAGTCGACACCATCTGCCGATAGTTGTACCTTTCGATTTCCTACCATATGAGCCAGGTCCCAGCCGATACGGATACCATATTTTTTTAATAATCGATTTGCGTCAGATGAATAGAATTTCTGTCCAGTTGTAAAAGGAATTGCCTCTAAATGCGCTAAGGCGATCTCGTGTCCATTTTTTTCGAGGACGTCTTGAAGGGACTCTAAAGAATACAGGCCATTTTCATCACTTGTTAACTCTATGACGAAATTATTCCTAAATTCGATGGGATCATCTGGGAGGTCTAATTCCACTCCGTTTTGTTTAAGTAGGTGAAGCTTTTGGCGAAGCACCGACATCACTACAGCCTGATCAGAAGCAAAACTATGCTCCATCATAAGAATTTTATAACGCCCTGTCATAAAATTTGGCATATAGAATGCTTGGACCATTAAGGTGTTGTTTACCGTTAAACTATTGCCCATGACAATTTCATTGGTTGAAGCTCCAACCATTTGCTCGAGGGCATGTAAAGCCTTGGCATTTCGATCACAATCGAACCAATGGCGGCCGCGCTCGGCAATGCCTTCCGCTGCAGGGTGGGTAGCAGCAAAATGTCCGCCAAGGATCAGGTTGTCCCTGACTTGATATTCATAGAGGACCCTTTCAACCGAACCCTGATAGGTCGGCCCTAGGGAATGCCCGCCTAGATGGACAAGTCCTTTAGGGATATTAAAGAGAGATTTGGTATATGATAAAGGATCTTCCTTGTCGAGTTTTGATCCTGTTGCGTCTATTTCCGCACTAGCCAGATGTGCAGTGCAAAGTGCACAGGTTAGAAGTATCCCTATCGATCTGGTCATCATTGAAAGTTCTCCACGCATTGTTCTCTATTGGAGTTTATTTTGATAAGACCCAGCTTTTTAAATAGGTCCCATTCTGTCCTTTTTCTTCTTGAAGCTTTTTGTTCTTTTGTTTCACAGAGTCCGATAGGTCGTGACGATATTCATTAAACTTATTGCGTACAAGAGCATTATGGTTACCTATAATCTGTAGGCAATATAAGGCTCCATTGGAAAACTGGTTTATGCCCATGGAAAGGGCGGCCTCATTGGACAAAATTTGATGAAAAAACTCTGGCGACACACTTGCCCTGCTCTCGAAATAGGGGATGACGACAAATGGGATAAAGGTGCTTTTTGCTAAATGCTGGCACATAGCAATCCCTTCATTTTGAATATCGCAAATGAAATAAAAAGCGCTGCATCCAGATGCAATGGCCTGACTTAAAAAACCTTCTTCATTGATGTCATACTCTATCGGCTCTACGTTAAAAGCCTGGAATAGCTCCATGGCTTTTTCAAACTCTACTCCAAGGTCCTTTTGCTTTGAGCCTACAATAGCCACTCGAGGCTCGGGAGTATGTTCATTGTAGGGGATATTTCTTATTTTGCAGATCTTTTGCATCATATCGCGATCACCGATGTAGGCGATTTGTGCTGCAGCGAGGGCGGCAGATCTTGATTGATTGATGCCCACAGCCCCATTGGGAATCCCCGGGGGCATTTGGATCATAGAAAGTAATGAATCAAGACCATCTAAATAACTTGTTTTAACCGGCAAGGCAATCACAGGGATGGGAGTTTCCGATGCTGTCATTCCAGGGAGATGTGCCGACCCGCCGGCTGAACCGATACATACGGAAAAACCCTCTTGTGCCAAAGTTTGGGCTTTAGCCATCATTTCATGAGGTGTCCTGTGAGCTGATAAAATTCTCAGCTCATAATCGATATCAAGCTGGTCCAAAATAAAAAACGCCTCTTGAATCTTAGGCAAATCTGAGTCGCTCCCGACACGGACCTCTATCTTGGGTGCAGAAAATAAGGGATTGCAAAAGGGGAGGAGCATAAGGAAGCATCTTAGGATAATCATTGGCGGATCTCTTTGGTAAAATGTTTGCCATGCAGGTTATTGTGACACTCTCAATTCCCTAAAGGGAATGAGCTTCTAAACTATGATGAATACTTACCTGTCTCTTACGAGACGCTCAAAGAGTTGGCCGCGTATGCAACAATCATCTAGACAACATGAGCATGCGCTCAAGGCCTGTGCCCAGGCTA
>JASHWM010000082.1 GCA_030044075.1 Candidatus Rhabdochlamydia sp.
TCCGTTTTTGCATCCCAGTTAAAGACCCGGAGTTTTTTGAGGATGAGGCCCTTCTATCTCCGATACATGTTTCGGATACCGAAACAATAACGTTTAACGACTATGCGAAGCGTTTTCATTCGATCGATGTTGTTGGATTTCCCATCAGGCCTGGATTTGTCAAAGAAACTAGCCCAGCGACATTGACAGCGATCCGAAAGAAACTGAATGTGCAAGAAAATGAAAATGTAGTCATGGTCATGATGGGCAGAGGCGGAATTCCTTCCCAGCTCATCAAAATTGCTGGAGAGATCTACGAAGATAAAGAGAGTTATGCAAATCCCTTAAAAGTTGTGATCGTCGCAGGAAAAGACCCTGAAGTCCAACAGGCTGTAAGAAGTTGGGTAGAGTCCTTACCAGAGGGTGGCAAGGTCAGCTTTGAAGTGAAGGGCTTCCTTGATGATACACAGTTGTCTGACTATTACAATATTACCGATATCCTCATTACCAAACCGGGCGGCTCTACAACTGCAGAGGCTGCAGCGATGGGTGTCTTTATGCTCTGCTATGACAATGCCTATATATGGGAGTGGGCTAATTTTCGTTATATGCAAAGACATCATTTAGCAGAACTTGTCGATCGTTCCACCACTCTTGGAAAGCAGATCGGAAATCTTTTAAAAAATAAGCGGGTCCCTGACTTGACATCGGAAGATTGGAGAACAAATCTTGTTCATCATATTGATCGATCCATACAGATGACTAGAAGACCTGAAACGACAGACAGCGTTACTACTGATGCAGTTTCGATCGCAAGGATATGGTTTGATCAAGATAGGATCCAGGAGGACCAAGCAGCTAGGATACCGCCCCTTATAGAAAGCGGGGCGTTTAGAACCGCTGGAGACAGAGGAGTAGATGATCAAAAGCAAATGAAGAAATTAAAAGCCTGGTCACAGGCTGTTCCCGAGCTGGTCCAAGCCTTGGATGGGATCGTTTGCTGGCTCGAAGGCTTTACATTACTTGGCGCTTTTAGAGAAAAAGGTTTCATCCCATACGACAACTCTCCCGCAGCAGCCATTGCCTGCCTTCACAATGATTATTTTGGTGTAAAACAAAGGTTGGAAGAGGTTGTCGCAAACAGCCAGGGAAGATACCAATTAGAGGATATTTCATTGTTCGATCCAATCGATGCGTCCCAAAACACTGCTTTACGGATAAAAATCATCCCTGAAAATGAATATGTCGACTTTTATTTTTACGAGGAGGAACAGGGGACATTGCAATGGGTTGATCCTTTTGCGAGCACTGAAAAGTCGCATAGGCAATGGACTTTCCCTATATCTAGAGGTCTTGTATTCCCATTAAGGAAAATCGAAATGAACGGGCAATTGCTGCCCGCACCGCGCCAAACTAGGGACTACCTCTTGATCAAGGAGGGCGATTTGAGGCCACAGAGGTACTACGACCCCGAAACAAAAAGATATGAAAAGTTCACCGGCTCGCTCCGTATAGAGGAGCAGAAGGCCCTATTACAGAAAGCATTCCCCGAAGGGATCAGCACCGATGAAGTTGCAGAGTTTGAAGGGCCTTTCGCAAACACAAAGGTTGCCCATCGGCCTCAGGCAGAAAAACATGAGAAATGGAAACAGGTGATCTTCGACATTCACGACCTGTTTGCAAAACTTGGCATCGAGTACTGGGTAGATGCGGGAACACTCCTTGGTGTCTATAGGAACGGAGAGATCATCCCCTGGGACCATGATTCCGATATTTCAACTCTTCAGGCCAATTTTGTTAAGATCCAGGATCTTTTCCTTTTGAATGACAAGGAATTGAAAGAAAGATATGGCATTGAAAGGAAGGACTTCCCGATTTTAGACCGCTCGAAATATACCATGGAAGATTGGTCTGGTATTAATTGGGATGAGAAGTTAGTAAGCTTTGTCTCAGACCAAAGCTACCTTCGCCTGAAAATGCATGAATTAAATGATTATTTGGATGTCTATATGTACCAATTGGAGCCTGACACAGGCAACCTTTCCTGGGTCGAGCCCCATCCAAATGCCTATGCCTATCCAAAATGGCATAAATCGATCCCTATAGAGATCATGTTTCCTCTGAAGAAAGGATCTTTTTACGACCGCTATGTCACAGTTGTCAATGAATCCCAAAAATATCTCGAAATCCGGTATGGGGACCTAAGGCCGTCACAAGAGTGGGACGAAAGCACGGGGTCCTACCAAAAAGCTAAGGGCCATGAATATCATACCGCGGTCCATGGGTCATACTAAATCGTTTTTCAGAAGATTATTCATATTTTTTATTTCTATTTTTAAATAAAAATCCAGTCGGTGGAAGTTCATTTCTGAACCGTTCTTAGAATGGTTTTTTTAAATAATGTCATAATAATCATTATTTTTTCTTTGATTTTTATAATGTTTTATTGACTCGTATTATTAACTTTTATATTGTGAGGTTATAAAGGTTAATTTAGGGGTTTATTATGGTTGACGTTATGTGGCTTTCAAAAATATTTGGACCATTACTAATAGTAATGGGAATTTGGCTCATTTTTTTTACTAAAGAAGCGATTAAATCATTTGTTAATGTTAGAGCAAATACCGGATTGCTTCATGTT
>JASHWM010000083.1 GCA_030044075.1 Candidatus Rhabdochlamydia sp.
GCAGGATCCTGCTCCCCTTTACAGGAGTTGCCGGGAAAGCATCGACATGGAGCCTTGTGTCATCTTTTCGATAAGAGCTGACGCGACCTTTGATCTCTGCGGGGCGAAAACTTGTCCTTCCCTGCTTAATGTTTGGAACGTAAAACGGCAAAAGCGTTTCGATCAAATTTTTACTAAAGAGTGCAAATCGCTGCATCATCATCTTAAGGTCATGCAATTCTTCACTTACACAAATAGACCCTCCGACCCTCTCTGTGCGGATGTCATAGCTGATATTTTTAGACTTGGGGCTTAGCTTCTCCGGAGTCAGGAAGCGCTTTTCCGATTCCTGCAGGACAAACGAAAATTTCGGAAGATAAATGACCTGCCCCTCTTCCAAAGACACAATGGCCTTTTCCTTTATCCCTTTTGAAACTTCTTCCAGCGAGCTGATATCGAGTGATTCTAATTCTTTCATGAACATCCCTGCATTAATGATCAAAGTTTTTGAAAGTCTATATTAGAGAATAGGAGATAAAAAAAGAATCAAAAACACCTCTATTCCAACCAAGAAAAATGATGAACTATCCCCCATAACTAAAACGATACTATCACCTGTATTTGTTTTCCACTCACCTCGTTTCTATACCATAAGCTACTAAAAAAAAGACACTTACACTAACAACTGATTCTGTACTACTTATTAAGTTCAATGCACATTACTTTAATTATTAAACATTTATAAAACAATAATTATTATAATATTAAAATTAAAACTATAATATGTTAAAATTATATTAATTTATATAATTAGGATGTATTATGTTTTCAATAGTACCAAGACCAGAAAGCAGTGCCACTCTGTCCAGAGGCCCTTCCCTTGATGACCCTGCCTTCGAGCAACAGTCCATGATGCAAGAGTGGGAATTAGCACACAAAGACAGCTTTATCGCCCATGCCGTTTGGGGAAATAATTTCGATAAAGTGGTCCAATCTGGCTGTGTCATGTGCGCTCAAGATGTCCTTACCACACAAAACCAAGTGGAATATGAACAAGGAACGCGGTTTGGAGAAAGGGGTTCAATGCTCCTGCCAGAACTTTCTTCGGCAATTGTAGATATTTTTGAAGAATTATCTTCTGAAGAAGAAGTGGAATTCCATAATCTTCTCGCTCTAAAAAATGAGAGTTTGACTACAGAAGAGAAGAAAGAACTAAAACAATTGCAGAAGAAAATGATTGAGCTCGCATCCGAAGAAGATGATGAAGAGTTCCTAAGCTTTATTTTACCGCTGCACTCACAAAAAAATGATCCGGATCTTCATATTCGAAATAAAAACCGCCTCAAAAAAATCGCAGAAAAATTATCGCCAGAAGAATTCGATGCCCCTAGATATATAAGCTTACTTGAAAAAAACAAATTAAACCCTTTCCAGGAAAGACGATTAAAGGTCCTAGAGAGAAAAAAACAGGGAATCCACGTAGACATAAAACGCATTGATGACTCTTTTGAAACTCAAGCCAGCACGCTTCCAATCATTCGAAAGTTAAAGGGACTAGAATCGCGTTTTTTGGGCCCCCTAAAAATTAACTATTATAGCAAGAATGGCAACGCCTTTGACAAATATCTAGCCTCAAAATATGAAAAATGGATCAAAAAAGGAATCGCTCAAGAAACGATCGAAGAGGCCCTGCTGCAAGCCCGAGGATTGGAAATTCCCCACACTAAACTGAATGGTGAAATCAGAGCGATGAAAAATTCTGTTGCCTGGTCCTATGGAGAGATTGTCGTCTTGCGAGGCCATGCAGAACACCTTCTCATGAAAACAAGCCCAAGCCCAGAAGTTTGGCTCTTGCAACCCTGGCAAAATAACGGAGAGTATTACCGGCTGCCTTTAGCGCAAGAGGACACAATCGTTATCGGTCCTAGAGAGAAACTTGAACCGTATGTTGAAACATTCAGAAAACAAGGCATCAAGTTTTGCTTCATTGAAAATATGACCGAAGAACAAAAAAAGCTCTTCAACATCCGAAAAAAATCTTAAAAAAGATTTTCATATATCATTTTATAGATCTAGCTATCTATATAATACTTTTCCATTTAAAAAGTCATTTTTATAAAAAATAACTATCAAACTCATTAAAAAAAATATTGTTTTTGATATTGTTTTTTTAAATTCATATTGTTAACAAGAACTTAGAGTTACACCTTTATTAGATCGAATATTAGGTAGGCTTTATGCGAGTTCTTGAGTGGTTGCGCCCTGCACCTTTTATAGAAGAAATCCAAGATGAAGAAGTTATAAAAAAACAATATAAACACTGGCGCATTCGAACATTCTACGGAATGTATATAGGATATGCCCTCTATTATTTCACCCGTAAAAGTTTTACCTTTGCCATGCCTTCAATGATTGAGCAAGGATATAGTCTTTACGAACTTGGAATGCTTGGCACCATTCTTTCAATTACCTATGGCATCAGCAAATTTATCAGCGGAATCATGGGAGACAAGTCCAATCCACGTTATTTCATGTCCTTTGGGTTGATGCTGACAGGGCTATGCAATATTTGTTTTGGATTTTCAACAAGTTGGGCTTTACTTGCTTTATTCTGGGCTTTGAACGCATGGTTTCAAGGATGGGGTTGGCCTGGATGTGCAAAACTTTTAACTCATTGGTATTCACAATCTGAAAGAGGGACCTGGTGGAGCCTATGGAACACTTCTCATAATTTAGGGGGAGCCCTTATTCCTATTATTGCTGCTTTTTGCGCACATCACTATGGGTGGCGAAGCGCGATGTTTGTCCCTGGCATCTTTTGCATTTTGGCTGGTTTTTTCTTGATCAATCGTTTACGAGATATTCCTCAATCACTGGGATTGCCTCCCATTGAAAAATTCAAAGGAGAAAAAATATTATTCCCAAAAAATGAAAAGAATCTTTCGCTATCGGTCAAAGAGATCCTTTTCAAATATGTGCTTTCCAATCAATACGTATGGGCGATCGCCTTTGCATATTTTTTCATCTATGTCATCCGTATCGGGTTAAATGACTGGAGCATGGTCTATTTAGTAAAGTTCAAGGGATATTCGACCATGATGGCGGGAACATGCGTACTCTGGTTTGAAATCGGAGGGTTTTTGGGAAGCCTTTTTGCTGGGTGGTGCTCTGATAAAATTTTCCGTGGCAAACGAAACCCCGTGAATATCCTATGTACTGTTGGAGCTCTCGGTTCCCTCCTTGCTTTACATTGGAATGGAGCTACTTTACTTTTTCTGGACTCTATTATCATGTTCTTTGCAGGCTTTTTTATTTTTGGCCCCCAAATGTTAATCGGGATGGTAGCGGCTGAGCTCACGCATAAAAAAGCAGCAGCAACTTCCAGCGGGTTTGCTGGCTGGTTCGCTTATCTCGGAGGAGCAATGGCTGGTGGACCTCTTGGAGTTCTTACTAGTACCTGGGGATGGGATGCTTTTTTCGCAGTTCTGCTAGCCTGTGGTCTTGTAGCTTTGGCGCTTATCTCGCCTCTTTGGTCAGTTAAAATAAGCCCTAAAGTTCTTTCTCTATCTCCGGCTGAAGAGAACTCTGCGTTGAATTCTCGTACAATTTTGCAAAAATAAATCCAAATCCGATCACAAACAATCCAATCGATGTATAGAAATGCAGAAGAATTTTCTGAAGCTCACTATGGATTTTAATCGGTAAAATCCCAAAAAGAATGCCAATAGATCCCAAAAAGACCACAAGCACAGAAATAAACAATAGAAAAATGCTTTTTACCAAAGAATTCTTCTTTGGCCATAATACAAAAAGCAAACCAGCCAGCATAAAACCAATTGCTGCCAATAGAACCATCTTTGAGGAATTCGAGGGATAAAACCTTAAGTTATTGAAGAACAGGTTCAGTGTTGCCTCAGGTGGAAAGAGAAGCTCTGCAAATCTTTGAAATCCTATCAAAAATATGGTCATCCCCAAAATTTTTGACAGAGGAAATTGAAAGGAAGAAAAAAGCGTAAAAAAGCCAAGGCCGCTTAAAAAAAGGCAGAGAGCAGCAGGATAGGGGATTGGCCAAGTAGAAGGAGAAAGTTGCAATATGGAAGAAAGACCAAGATGCCAGCTTATTAAAAAAACCAGGCCCATTCCCAAAGAAATTACTGCGGAAGTTCGTATTATCGATTTCATCACCACCTCACACAATTTTTTAAAAAAGTTACATTTTTTTTTTAATTGGCACAAGAAACTAATTCTTGAAAAACTCGATTTCCCCTTTCAAATTCCTAAGAAAAGGCGAAAAAAAAGAATGCTTGGCTTCTTGAAAGGCACATTTTAATTGAACTGTTGCTCATGCTTCGGATAAATTCTCCCTTCAATCATTTACAGGAGTGACATATGCGTAGAGACAAACTCTTATTCCTCGCTTTCATCGCTACTTCTTTTTTAGGCAACCTTATTGCTGATGATCCTTGGAAGGGCAGTGAATACGCAAAGAATTCAGATTCGCAAAAATCCTCTGCCGATGACTTTATGCTGAAAACTGAGCTCACCGGTGTTTCCTCTATTTTAGACGTCGGGTGCGGGGATGGAAAGATCACAGCTGCCATGGCGCGCGCCCTACCAAATGGGTATGTCGTTGGCGTTGACATCTCCCCATCGATGGTCCAGTTCGCAAACAAACACTTCCCTGGGGATAAGAACCTCTCCTTTCAAGTCGCGGACGCTGCAAAGCTCGATTTTGAAGCAGAATTCGATCTCATCACTTCGTTCACTGTCATGCAATGGGTCCTGGAACAGGCGCAGGCTCTAAGCTGCTTTGAAAAGGCCTTGAAGCCTCAGGGCAGGCTGTGGGTTCAAATCCCTACAGGCCTTCCGAAGGCGATGCAAGAAGCGATAAGTAAAATGATCGCCTCAGAGCAATGGAAAAGTTATTTTACAAGCTTTTCAGCGCCATGGAGGTTTTATGAGCCGAGGGAATACCAGGCCCTCCTTGCGGAATCTGGCTTTACTCCCATACGCTTCGAGGTCGTCACCAAACATGAAATTTTCCCATCAAGAGAGGTCTTTCAAGGGTTTTTAAGACAGTGGTTCCCCTACTTAAGGCCCCTTCCCGAAAATCTGAAGGATGCTTTTCTCACAGAGCTCCTTGACCAGTATCTGAAAATACAGACTGTTGACTCCCAAGGCAGGGTCAGCTTTATCGTCGACCGTATTGAAGTAGAGGCAAAAAAGACGGCAAGCTAACACTTTTCAGCGGTTTCTCTTTAGATTCATCCTTAGGGCGTTCATGACAACAGAAAGCGAGCTGAGGCTCATCGCTAAAGCTGCATAAATAGGGGAAAGCATCATCCCTGTCAAGGGATAGAAGACCCCTGCCGCAAAAGGAACGGCGATGATATTATAAATAAAAGCAAGAAATAGGTTCTGGCCGATATTGCCCATTGTCATCCTGCTCAGCAGGATCGCTCTTGGGACCCCTCCCACTTCTTTTCCAAGAAGCGCAACATCCGCGCTTTCAATTGCAACATCACTGCCTGCTGCCATGGCAATACCGACATCAGCCGCTGCCAAGGCGGGGGCGTCGTTGACCCCATCCCCGACCATAGCGACATGTCCTTTCTCAGCCTGGAGTTGTTTGATCAGGCGGAGCTTATCATCAGGTAAAAGATCTGCATGGACCTCTTGGATCCCAAGGGCTTTTGCGACTGCGAGGGCGCTTTCCTTCTGGTCCCCTGTCAGCATCCCAACCTGGACCCTTAGACTTTTAAGCTTTTCTATCGCAAGTCTGGCATCGCTTTTTTCATGGTCGCTGATCGCAATAACTCCCGCGACTTTTCCGTCGACCGCGACAAAAAGAAGGGTGTTTCCTTGTAATGGGTCCTGATAGGAGTCTAAAGTTTCATGTCCCTGGATTTCGCGTTCCTTTAAAAAGGCGCTCTTGCCAACAAGCACTTTCTTGGACTGGACGCTGGCCTCAATCCCTTTTCCAGGAATTGATTGAAATCCGTCCGGGTTCACAAGCTTGATCCCTCTTTTTGCAGCTTCTTCGATGACAATATGCGCCAAGGGATGTTCGCTATATTTTTCTGCAGAGGCCGCTAAAAAAAAGAGGTCTTCCTCTTTTCCTGAAACCGTTACGCAGGAGGAAAATTGCGGCCTCCCTTCCGTCAGAGTGCCCGTCTTATCAAAAAGGACGGTTGCTGTTTTTCCAAGCTTTTCTAAACTCTCTGCATTTTTGATCAGGATCCCTTTTTTTGCCCCAATCCCCATCCCAACTTTTAGTGACATCGGCGTTGCAAGGCC
>JASHWM010000084.1 GCA_030044075.1 Candidatus Rhabdochlamydia sp.
GATATAGTCTGCTTCATTGACATGATGGCCTTTCTTTGTGCTTTGGTTTAGGTCAGATGAAACCTAAGATATCAGAAAGGCCATTGGTCTTTAATTTTTTTTCGATTTCCTCGCAAAACCTAGCTTACTGCCTTATTTTTGCAAGTGCCTCTAAAGGCTATGGTTTTTTCAAAATTGATGAAATACAGGACAAGAACATTCTAAGCTTTTTTCTTTTACTGTTAAATTCCCCTTCCCCTAAAAAGAAAACCATTGGTTTTTAAGAGCCCTTTTTTTATAAGGGCATGTTAAAAAACCAAGTTTGCCCATGCATATTTCTACTCGCCTTTTCACATTTTTGGCAGAGATCGCTCCAAATGCTCCCGAGATCAGCACGCCATCCTATGAGCCGACTCTCTTCAAAATGATCATGACACTAGTTGGCCTGATCGTCCTTATTGTAGTAACAGTATGGGTCCTCAAGCGAATGGTAAACTCCCCTTTTAGACTAAATCAGCTACAAAAAACGATCAACATCATCGATAGGAAAACCTTAAGCCCCAAGTCCACTCTTTATATCGTTGAAATTTCAGGAAGAAAGATCGCTTTTGTAGAATCCCAGGCCGAGATACGCAAGCTCACCGAATGGAGCCCCGTATCACCTCCCGAAAATCGATGATCCAATCCGGATAAGGTTGGCCCCTTCTTCGAGGGCTATTCGATAATCTTGCGACATCCCCATGGAAAGATAGGGAAGGATGGCATCATCTTTTATTTCCTTGCGAAGCGCTTCTCTTAAAAGAAACAACCTTTTAAAACAGTCATGGAGGATATGCTCCCCTGCGCCCTCTTTCGCCATCGTCATGAGGCCCAGGATTTTTATTCCATGCAAAGAGCTAAGATTTACAAACTGAGAAAGGCATTCCTCTTCAGTAAACCCCTGCTTTGCCTTTTCCTGCATGATGTTCACCTGTAAAAGAACAGAGGTCTCTAGATCTGCCATCCTGCTTTTTTTTGCAAGCTCCTCCGCCAAATCAAAGCTATCAATCGAATGGATGAGAAAAAATTTGCCGAGGATTTTATTGATCTTGTTCCTTTGCAAGCGACCGATAAAATGCCAGCGGATGTCCGAAGGCAAGTTTGGCAATTTTTCAAGGGCTGTTTGCACTCTGCTCTCTGCAAAATCCCTGCAGCCTGCGCCGTAGAGCTCTTTGATCTGCAAAACAGTTGCATTCTTGCTGACTGCGACAAGGGCTGCTCCCGGATAGGCCGCGAGCTCTCTTTGGATATGATGATAGGACTCAATCATAAGGGCGTTTAAAGATCTCTGATAGGATGATGCCTTTTCGGAGAGAGGTTTTATCTCTGAGGAGTTTTCTCCCTTTTGAGATCGTCTTTGTCTGGACGATGTCGTAGGCATGGTCATCGGAGTACCTACTAGAAAGATATTCCACCTTCACCTCTTCTTCTTTTTGTTTGACCTTTTGCTGCTGGGGTGTTTTTTTTTCAGGAAAAGAACCGGGAGGGGCTTTTGCTTTCACGGGTTGGTACGGCTTTTCCTTTTTTATCAATGCCTCTTCCTGCTGCTTTTTCTTCCTTCTTTTGCCAAGGGAGGACAAAAGAAGGAGAAGGACAATGACGAGGATATTGACAAGGTCATGGACTTGCATTACTTCCCTTCATCCTTGGCAATCGAGCTGCGCATCTCGGTGTCAGCCTGCACATTCTTCATGCGATAGTAGTCCATGATCCCAAGGTTCCCCTTGCGGAAGGAATCTGCCATTGCGATCGGGATCTGGGCTTCCGCCTCGACAACTTTGGCCCTCATATCAATGACTTTGGCTGTATTTTCCTGTTCCATGGCAACGGCCATCGCCCTTCTTTCTTCAGCTTTGGCCTGCGCGATCCTTTTATCAGCTTCGGCCTTATCAGCCTTCAGCCTTGCGCCGATGTTCTCCCCTAAGCTGATATCGGCAATGTCGATGGACAGGATCTCAAAAGCTGTTTGGGCATCAAGCCCCCTTTCAAGCACAAGCTTTGAAATCCTCTGCGGAGCTTCCAGAACGTCGAGATGGGTCTCGGCCGCTCCTATCGCGTTGATGATCCCCTCGCCGACACGGGCAATGATCGTCTCTTCGGTCGCACCTCCAACGAGCTGGAGAATGTTCGTGCGCACAGTGACCCTTGCCCTGCATTTGAGCTGCACACCGTCTTTTGCAACGCCGGTGATATAGTCTCCCCGGTTCACATCAGGGCAATCGATCACTTTAGGGTTTACTGATGTCTTGACAGCATCGAGGATGTCCCTCCCTGCGAGGTCGATCGCAGTGGCCTGCCGCCAGCTAAGGGGGATGTTCGCCTTTTCGGCAGCGATCATCGCTTTTACGACATTGATGACATTCCCTCCGGCCATATAGTGGGTTTCAAGGTCGGCAACGGTGATAAGCTTGAGCCCGGCTTTATAAGTGTTGATCCTCGCGATCACGATGATGCGGGGAGGGATCTTCCGCAGGCTCATCCCGATGATATTGAACAGAGAGATGGGGGTGCCAGAAACAAAGGCCTGGAACCAAAGGCCGACATACCTGCCAAGAACGACAAGGAGGATGATGGCAATCGCAGCAAGTGCGAAGATTAACAGGTAAATGCCTGAGCTAAATTCATTTCCACTCATAAATCTTCCGGTGTATAAGGTTTAACGACGAGGTGGGCACCGCGCCCCTCGATCACAATAATAGACGTTCCTCGCGGGAGGTACCCTGACTGGGAAATTCCCTGGTAATGCTGATTGTCAATCACAATATGGCCAGACGGCTTCAGGTCGGTATGGCATTCGCCGATCTTTCCAATAAGGCCCTTATCGAATGAGCTTGCCTGAAAGCCCTCCTGGTCCTGGCTCAAAAATAAACTGTTTTTGCTGCGCCTGATCTGAAAGAGCGCTAGCCTGCAGACGACAAAAGAGAGCAAGATCAAAGACAGGATAAAAAGGATTGTGCTGAGCATCCCTCCAACCTGTTTTGCAAATACAACAACGCTCCCGATCAGAAGAATCGCCCCCGCAAAAGCAGCGATCCCCCCAGTAAGAAAAAATTCAAGATAGATTAAGAAAAGGCCCAAGATGATAAGGGCAGCAATAATCATACATTTTTTCTCACAACAAGAGTATTTCCCTGTCTTGCGACCACTCGGACCTTTTCTCCTTTCTCAATGAACTCGCCTTGGCTGATTGCATCATAAATCTTATTATCGATTTCAATTTTGCCAGCAGGCCTGAGAGTTGAAAAGACAATGCCAATAGAGCCTCTCTGTGGAAGGTCGCTCCAGCTTGTGACCTCCCCTTGCGTTTCTCCGGAAACAAGTCTACCAAATAGGGAGATTCTTTTCGCAAAAAATCGAAAGAACACATAGAGGACAACAAAAGATAGCAAGAGGGCAATAGACAAAAGGAAGAGTCGATAGAAAATTTCTTTTTGAACAAAAACCCAGTCCAGCCCTGCAAAACTTGGAAGAAAAATAAGTCCCGTCCCGAGCAAGAACAAGATCCCTCCAATCACTGCAAGAATCCCCATAGCGGGCAGGAGGAAAAGTTCGATCAGGACAAGGCCTATGCCGATCACAAGCATATACACCTCGATCCAGGTGACGATATGCTGGGCAAACTGCGAAAACAAGACAAGGCCAAGGCATGTCAGGGCAACAATCCCCGCAAACCCGAAGCCAGGTGTCGAGACCTCGATGTAAAGCCCGACGATAAGCCCGATCATGAGGAGGGAAGCAACTAGAGGATGGATAAGGAATGAGATAAAGGAAACCCTCCAATCTTGAAAACCGATCAGGACGGCATTTGGGATTGTTGACAAAAAGGGCTGCTGGAATACAAGGCTGTCACTTGCAGGCCACTCCAGCTCACTTCTTTCAGCGATAGTAGGGGCTTTCAGCCTGGTTATCGGAACTTCAAAGCTTGCGACGCCAAGGGCCATCAGCTGGGGCCCATCAAGAGTAAGGAGTTTATCTCTTCTGCTGAGGACCGTGTCCCCTTTTTGCATCTCTTCCCCTGGTTCCAAGGCGATCAATTCACCATTCCTGTTCACAAGATGGATGTCCTTGTCGACCATCGCCTGGGCGACAAGGATATTTCGGTTATAAAAATGAGCGATGGTCGCAATCTCGGCTCTAAGTGCCGAGTTGACTTTTTCTGATGCTGCGACCATCTTGCCTGTACTGTCCATGTAAACAGGCTCTGCAGCTCCCATGATGCTGCGCTCTGTCACAGCAATATACCGGCATGAATATGCAAGTATCGCGCCAGCAGAAAGGGCCCAGTTGTCAATAAAAGCGATGACTGGGATCCTGTCCTCTACGTCAATGTTGTGAAGGAGCTCAACGATCTGCAGTGTGGGATATAGCTCGCCCCCTGGAGTGTTGAAGTCAAGGAGCACACAACAGACTTTTTCTTTTTTAAAATGTTCCAAAGCCATTTGGACATAGATCAGGGTCGAACGGTCAATGGGCTTTTCCCTTTCAAGTTTAATGTAGCCGATCTTGTTTGGACCAACCGGATCAAACAATATATGTTCTTTCAGCCTTTGGTCGATATTTGCTGAAAACAAAAAGACAGGAAACAATAAAAATAAAAAGTTAATCCAACGCATAAAGAAAATCTAAAATATGTTGTTGCGTGATTGCTAAATGTTCCCATTCATGCGCAGATGAAACAAAACATGTTTCAAAGGCAGAAGGAGAAAAATAAATCCCTCTGTCAAGAAGGTGGAGAAAGAATTTTTTAAAAAGGGCCATGTCGCATTTTTTGGCATCTTCTCCTGATTCGACGGATGTTGTGCCAAAGAAAAATGAGAACATTGACCCCTGTCTTGAAAGGAACACATCAAGTTGTTTTTTTCGGATATATTCCTCAATAGGGTTCAGGAAGTAGTCCGTTTTTTCTTGCAGGAGCTCGTAAAACCCTTCCTGCTCCAAAACGCTCAGGGTGTGATACCCTGCGACCATTGCGACAGGGTTTCCAGATAAGGTCCCCGCCTGGTAGACCGGTCCAAGAGGAGCCAGGTACTCCATGATGTCCTTTCTTCCTCCAAATGCCGCGGCTGGAAAACCTCCCCCAATAATTTTCCCAAGGCAGGTAAGGTCCGGGGTGATCCCATGAAGTCCCTGGACACCCTTTAGTCCGACACGGAACCCGCTGATGACTTCATCGAAGATCAAAAGGGAGGATTGTTTTTGGGTCTCATCCCTCAGCATTTCAAGAAAATCCCGTTTTGCACCCACAAGGCCCATATTCCCTGCGACCGGCTCGATAATGACAGCTGCAACATCAGGGCAGGCTCTTAAAAATTCTCTGCAGGCATCAATATCGTTATAGGGAAGCGAAACCGTATATTTGACAGTCTCTTCAGGGATGCCGAGCGTCGCAGCTTTCTTGGGGAGGTGCGTGGCCCCCGAACCTGCTTGGACAAGGAGGGCATCCATGTGCCCATGGTAGTTCCCATTGAATTTTACAATTGTGGAGCGGCCTGTATATCCCCTTGCAAGGCGCAGTGCGCTCATGGAAGCTTCTGTCCCAGAAGAAACAAATCTGACATTTTCCATTGAGGGAACAATGGTTTGGATTTTTTCTGCAAGCTTCTGCTCAAACGGCGTGGTAATGCCAAAGCTCGAGCCATTCTGGATCTGCTCAATGGCAGGACGAATCACTTCTCCGTTTGCATGTCCCAAGATCAAAGCTCCCCAGCTTCCGCAATAGTCAATATAGGGATTGCCGTCCACATCCCAAATGGTATCTTTGCTTCCTCTTTCAACAACAAGCGGAAGGATGCCAATTTCTTTAAAAGCCCTTACAGGTGAATTCACACCCCCTGGCGTCACTTGCAAAAGTTGTCTATAAATTTTTTCACTCAGGTTTCGTACTTTCATAAAAACGTCCAGCGCAATATCATCTTCTTTCAAATTAGATCCATAGATTGATGCTAAGATTATTTTTTTACTATTTTTTTTTTCTTTTTTTTTGTTTGGCTTTTACTCCAGCTCAAGGAAACATACAATATGGCATCGAGTTTGAAGGAGTAAAGGACTCTCATATCCTAAAAAGCCTTAAAGCAGAATCTGATCTTTATTCTTTAAAAAATCGACCTCCGGCATCCATTAACGCTCTCCGCTACCGGGCAGACTCCGACATAGCAGAGTTCATCAAAATTCTTCGGGCAGCAGGCTATTTCGAGGCCAAAGTCAGTTTTCGCATCGAAGAGATGGGCGATAAACCTTTTGTCATCATCAAAGTCGAGATGGGCCCGCAATACCGCATCCACGATTTCCTCGTTCGCGTCGTGGCAGAAAGCGACTCTGCTGAGCTGTGCCACAAGCTGTCACTAAAAAAAATTGGGATCCAGATTGGTAGGCCAGCTCTTAGCAAAGATATTTTGAATGCCGAGCAAAAGGCCCTTTCGATCTTGGCAGAATGCGGCTATCCCCTTGCCCACATTGAAAATAAAAAGATTGTGGCAGATGGAAAAACAAAAGGGGTTACGGTAACCCTGGACATTGTTGCAGATAAATTATGCCACTTCGGCCCTGTTGCCATCGAAGGGCTCACAAGCGTTAAACCCCTTTTGATCGAGCAGAAGATCGCATGGCAGGAGGGAGCCCCCTATAACTCCTCCCTTGTTGAAAAAACAACTGAAGGACTGATCAACACGAACCTTTTCGGATCGGTCCTTATTACGCATGGCGAAGCTGTATCCAAAGAAGGCCAGCTTCCGATCAAGATCGACCTTGCCGAAACAAAACATAAAAGCATCAATATCGGAGCTAGCTACCAGACCTATTATGGCCCTGGATTCACTTTCGGATGGGAGAACCGCAACCTGCAAGGGATGGGAAGGCTCCTTTCTATTGAAGGAGATATCACCAAAAGAAGCCATACCGGCATCGCAAAATATCTCTATCCGAATTTTTTAAGGATCGACCAGGACTATATCTGGGAGTTCGAGGCGTTCCATGAATCGATCATGGCATTCTCCGAGCGCTCTTACAGTTTGATGAACCGGCTCGACAGAAGAATAAGCCAGAGCTTGACCCTTTCGATCGGTGCAAAGATCGAACGATTATTTGTCACTGCAAGCAAAGACAATGGCAACTTTGTCCTGCTCGAAGTTCCCTTCTATCTGCGATGGAGCTCGGCAAACAGTCTCCTCAACCCGACAAAAGGGGGCACTTTCGAATACAGGATCATTCCTACGTTGAACTCTTCTGGAAAGCAAGACCAGTACCTGTGGCAACAGGCCATCCAAACTTTCTATTTGCCCCTTTCCCCTGATGAGGTCATTGTCCTTGCGCAAAAACTAACACTCGGCTCGATCCTTAGCTCGACCCTCGACGCAGTCCCCATCCCCAAGCGTTTTTTAGGAGGCTCTGACGAAGACCTTCGAGGATATAAGTATTGGACTGTCGGCCCTCTTGAAGATGGGAAGCCAATTGGCGGGAGGTCAGCGATCTATTACTCCGCTGAAGCAAGGCTTCGCGTTTCCAAAAGTTTCGGCCTCGTCCCCTTCTTTGACCTTGGCATAGTCACTAAAGAACAATACCCAAACATTCATGGAAAATGGTTCAAGTCGGTCGGCCTGGGCTTCCGTTATTTTTCTTTCTTTGGACCTCTTCGATTTGATATAGGCATTCCTTTGAACCCAAGAAAAGGGATCGACCCGAAATACCGTATACTCGTAAGCATAGGACAATCTTTTTAATATGAAAAAAACACCAATGACATTCTTGCGGTCCTGTTTGGCCCTTTTTCTTGCCCTGCTTGTGCTATTCAGCGCTTTTTTCTGCTTCCTCCAAACTGAAAAAGGAAAAAAAACGCTTGCAGAATGGATCGAAAGCTCTCTAGAAAAAAAAGGGATGCATGCCAGGGTCTTTTCCATTAAAGGGAACCTTCCCTTCAGCTGGAAGATCAAAGAGGTCGCGATCACAAAAGACGGCGACTCCATCCTAATGAAAAACATCCATCTCCGCCTTTCTATTTTCCCGCTGTTCAAAAGGCAGGTCTCTTTTAAAAAGGTCTCCATCGCCTCTTTCGAATACCACTATTGCCAGGACCATGGGCCAGCTTCTTTCTGGAAGATCACTCCCCTGACCATAAAGTCCCTAAAGATCAAACAGTGCCTTCTTGATAATCAGAGAGAAGGAAAAAAGCTTCTATTTTCTGTAAATGCCAGCGGGACGATCGACCCTAGAAAAAAATTCGTCAAGGCAAACCTTCTCGTCGATTCTGAGGGAAGCTCCCTTGCTGTCTATATTGCAAAAAAAGAAAAAGTCACCTGCCACATCGAAGCTCTCTTCTCTTCTTTTGCCCCGCTTGCATTTTTCCTGCCGCTTGAGTACGAAGGGAGGATGCACATTTCTTCTTCCATTTCAGGAGAATGGGACGCATGGAAGTCCCTATTCAAGAATCAACCATCGGCCAAGGCGCTGAGCGCCAGCTGCGAGGTTGTGATCGACAGCCCCCTTTTCTTAAGCAAGATGGAGCACTGGCGCCTGGGCACCAGTTTTTCCATGCAGCCCTATACATCATGGAATATTTGCTCCCTTCAAGTCCAAAGCGCTCTTTTTGACCTGCACCTAAATGGAGAGCTCCAAAATGATTTTTTCCCAAAAAACCTTTCCTCTTCCTTCACCTTCAAGGACCTGTCCCTGTTTGGGTCGTCCTCCATCTCGGGGAGTGCAAAAGGGACCTTGGAGTTCGACAGAAGCCATCTCGATGTCCAAATCAATTCCGACAAGATCAACATCGGCCAAAAGGAATATGCCTCCCCGAAGATTACTTTGTCTGGAGAAAAAACCGAAAGCATATGGAACGGGTCGGTCACCAGCTCAGCAACACTTGACCTTGAAACGCTATCTTGCGGCACAGCGTTCTCCTATTCTGAAAACCTCCTTCAATTAAAGAGCTTGAAGTGCTTTGGGGGAGGCTCAAGCGTTCTTGGAGAATTAGAGATCTACCCGTCCATCCCTTCGATCCAGGGTGATGTCTGCATACAAATCCCCGACCTTTCCTTTTTTTACGAAAGCGTCTACGGGAACGT
>JASHWM010000085.1 GCA_030044075.1 Candidatus Rhabdochlamydia sp.
AAACGTACAGCGGCGCAATCTCTTCCCCAAAATGAAGCTCTCCTTCTGTTATATCGAGCTTGACAGTGATAAAATCCCTGCTTAAGAAAGCCGGCATAGCAATCGCCGAAGGTTCTTCGCTTGACTTTAAAAAAAGGACCTGCGGCTTTGAAAAGACAATATGGGGCTGGATATACCCATCAAAAAGAAAAAAATGACATTGTAGATTGGTAAAGGAAAGATAGAGATGATAGTCCTCATGCTGGATGGTGAGTTCTTCGATGACAATCCCATCTGCCGACCAGACGATCGACTCATAAGAAACCTGGCTATTTGGGAAACTTTTTTTCAAGGCAAGGTCGATAGAAAACTCGGCCAGGTTGGACCGAAAAATAAAACATAGCGCGCAGATGATAGCTAAAAGTAGCCAGACAAACTTCCCTTTTTTCTTCGGACTGCTATAAGATCTCATTCTATCACTTAATAATTGTTATTCGTAAAAAGCACAGTGAAACAACTGCCCTCTTCAAAAGAGAAAATCTAAAAAACGCTTTCTTTGCAAGAAACTTTTCTAAAGAAGCCTCCCAATTTCACTGGACCTTGTAGAAATAGCGATCTCATTTAGGAACTTTTCACTAAGTGAGCATATTCCTCTTGGGAAAGGAGCCCATCAAGCTCTTCTTTTGCAGTCATGTGAATTCGATAGAGCCACCCATCTTTTTCAGGACTTTTATTAAGGACCTGAAGAGACTCAGCAAGGGAATGGTTGACGGCGATCACCACGCCGGACACCGGGGAATAAATATCCGCTGCAGCTTTTGTCGATTCGATCACAACGACCTCTTCGCCTCGATTAACATGTGTCCCAACTGTTGGGAGCTGGATAAAAACAATTTCTCCAAGTTCCTTCTGAGCGCTGGAAGTAATGCCGACAATGCCAACATCGCCTTCTATCTCGATCCATTCATGGGATGGGGTACATTTCATTTTTTTTCCTTTTCTTTAGATACAAGCAGACAACTTGCCCATAAACTAGGGTTCTGTTCAATGGTATATTCTTGTGAGGAGACAACAAAACTCTGCGGCTGGTCATCGTATCGTGAAATCAAATAGGAAAACCCGATACGGTCGAAGACCAATGGATCATAGCCATGCAAACACGCAGAGGGAATATGGATGCTCATCTTATAGCCCGTCTTGCTAGGATCGACATGAAATTCAAGCTGGTCTGCATCGCAAAGCACATGGGTGTCATCCGTACGGAATCGAGTCACCTCCTGGCATCTGATGCCATCAGTTTCTTTGGGCAAAAAAACAAAATGATGACAAAAACGTGTTGCAGACCCAGCAGATTTTAAATCTCGTGTATCGATGAAGAGCTCGAGGGCATCCCCATCTCGGAAATTCGGGAAAAAAGATTCTTGCATTTTTGATTCTACTAAAAAATCAAAATACAGGCCCCCTTCAGACCACGCTACTGCTCCCTTTGCAAACTCCTCTTCACTAAAAAGAAAAGAGAAGCTTGGCATAAGGTAAGGCTTGAGGTCTTTTTTTTGAGCAGGCAGGCCTTTCTCACTATGCAAAATTTTGCAGCTAAAAGTAAAAAAGGCCGCTGGCGTCAACGGGGGCAGCTGCTCTAACACAAATCATTCCCTGCTCATGAAAGTTATCGCCTTTTTCTCTTCGATCTTTTTCAGAAGATGTGACATCAGCTGTTTCTTTGCTTCGAGCCCTAAAAGGATTTGCTCTTCATCAAGTTTTTTCACAACGTCATCATCAGAATGAAGTTTTTCTCCGACTTGGAAAAACCCAATAGTCCCTTCATCGATGAGGTGGATGTTCGACCAGGTTTGTTTGTCCATGGAAAAGATCTTTTCATCTATCCAAGGATTTTTCTTGGAGCGCTCGACCTCTTTTACGACCTTCCGCACCTTCCATTCGATGCCGCCTTGCTCGTCTTGCAATGAGATCAGGTCGGAATGTCCATTCTTTTCTAGGTCTTTTTTGATCATGTCCAGATAGGAAGAGAAGCGGTATTTCGCGTAGAAATCGGCCGGCTGGTCTCCTTGATCTTTTGAAACAAGCAGGTATTCATTTTTCAATGCCTGCACTAGGGGGGCATAGGCTATGGGAGCTAATTCATGCCTTGCCTCTGAAAAAGACTTCTTCTGTCCATCGCTCTTTACCAAACTTGGATGTCCCTTCTTCAGGAGGCTTTGGTATTGCTCTTCAAGCTTTTTATCCAAGATCTCATCAAGGGTTCCATCAAGAGCAACTTCTTTTAAAGGAACGATCTCTTTTTGTTGGCCCTTTTCGATCACTGCAATGTGATAGAAATGAACTCCATCCTGGGTGAAAAATTCGAGCTTCTCCTGCGCTATTTTCTCTTCATCAAGGATATTTTCCTGTCCTTTTACCGGAGCTTTTTCAAGGAGTGCAAGGAGCTCTTCCTGAGAAGAGATCCCTTCAAAGGGGAGCTCTCCACCGCGTGACCGAATAAAAATAGTCTGAGTTTGCGGACTGCTCTTTGCAAGGCTTTCAAAGACCGCATCAGTAGGGATCATCTCCTGAACGGAAAATGCATCGATCTTTGACCTCAGTGTTTTTTCAAGTCCTTCCAAAAAGTCAAAACGATCCTGCTTTTCCACACTATGGTGGGCAATCTCAGGAAACTCTTTCACAATAGCAGCCCAGTTCCCCTCTTGCATTTGCCAGTTCCATAGGTCTTTCAGGGCAACTTTTCCAGCGAGCTGTTTCTTATCGGCCTTTGAAAACTCGAGGGTAAAACTTCTCTGCACGAATTCAGGATAACTTTTCTCTAATTGCAGCGGATCGCAGATCTGCGTAGGAACTTCCAAAACGCCACCTGTTGAAGGAGATTTACGGATGATGTCAAAGTAGATCTGCCCTTTGACAACTGAACGGAAATCATTAAAGCAGAACTCGCTTGGAAGATGATACAGGTCTGCGCTTACTTTCTCCTTTGCGTAATGGGCGAAGTTCTTATAAGAGAGCGGGTCTACAAAAACTGTCATTCCCGCATCGTCAAAGAGCCTGCGGAAGAGCAAGACTTTTTGCCATAGGGCAATCGTTTCTTTTGTTTCAAGTCCCATTACCCTGGACTGGTTTTGCAGATAACCATAAGCATCGGAATAGGAATAGGTCCTCTGCGGATCTAACTGCTTGAGCGCCTCATAAACATTCTGGATGAGAGAAGCTTCCGCCTCATCATTTGACACCACATACCCCTTAGAGCTTGCTTCAGAGGCTGCATTGATAATCACCTGGGAGACTAGCTGCACCCACTGCTTCCCAAACCATTCTTCAAGAGAACGAAGGCCAAAAAGATTTAAATTCCTTGTTTGGAGGTCAGGGTCTTCCCCAATCCAGGAAAACTGCTGCTCTTGGTACATAAGCACCCTGCGAAGGAGGTCTTGAGGGAAGCGGACCTGGTCGATATAGAGGTCGGCAAGCATTGAATAGCTTTTGGATCCCCACTCTTCTTTGCGAAAGTTTTTCAGGTGAGCTGCAAGATCGGGAAAATAATTTTCCCAGATCACTTCAGCACTCAAAAAAGGAGCTCGAGGATGTACATAAGTACGGAATGCCTTCCCTTTTTTCCAGGTGGCCTCTAAATCGGCCTCAACTTCTTTGAAGTACTGCGCTGTGATCTCTTCTCCAAGTTTTGATCCCAGGATATCTTTTTCGATTACGCCATCGTTCAATAAGTTCCTTCTGCTGGGATGTTCAGAGCTGTCAAGAGAGCTGCTCGATAAAAACCCGGCCATGTTCTCGACAAGGCTCTCCATCACGACGGTGTTATTCAAAGCTTTGTATAAGACCTTGTCTTTTTTCTTCTCAGGTTTTGGAATGGACGAATAGGTCCCAAAAAAGACAAAAGAAATTCCGATCACAACTGTGATCACAATAAAGACAGATTTTTGATACTTACGAAAATACTGCAGCATATTTTATCGCTCTGTTTAATAGGATTTTGCAAAAATTACCCTTCTTCGACTTTTTTTTCCAGAAATGATGCACTTTCCCTCTTCTTC
>JASHWM010000010.1 GCA_030044075.1 Candidatus Rhabdochlamydia sp.
ATGGAATGCGAAATGCAGTCCTATAGTGAAAATAACTACAATGCTTTTATCAATTCCTTCAAATTGGCCAACTAACAGCTATTGTCCAATATAGCGCCTTTTCCTCTAATTCTGAGGGTCTTACGGCGCTATTTGGATGATGGGCGTCTATGTGATTATCATTGATTATTAATTACTTACACTAATGCTCATGTGAGCTAGTTTATCGGATAAATTTATTTATTTGATAATTAACAACTTGTGAGAAATTTTATTTAATTGTACGTGTTAATTTAAAATTTTAAGTATTATTTTTCAATAATATGTTATAATTCCTACTTTATATAATTATAATATTATTTTGGGGAATATGAGCGCATTAGATAGAAGACTGTCTGGTGGGGCAGAGGGCGATATTACAGCCGCTAGATCTGCCTCAGCAAAGCCTGTTGACCTTTCAAAGGACCTAAGGTTCGATCCTGCTTTGGTCAGCGCGAACCGTACCTATAAGGCGCTGGTGCAAGTTGGGAAAAGGATTTATTCAGATTCAAGAAAGAGCGAAGCTTTGTCCGCAGCTCCAAATCAGCCCTTTGCCATCGCATCAGCATTTAAAGTAGTGGGCCGAGAAGGCAAAGACAAATCTGTTGAGGGAAGGGACAATCATCATTACATTTGGCTTAAGCCTACAGAGGAAGATCCTTCGGTAGCAATTCCAGATGGGTCTCCCATTACTTCAGTTGCAAATGTGTCATTTGGAAATTGGATCGCATTTTTATTTTCTACGTCAGACGGAAAATATCAGTACGACTTGATCACAAACAAAGATCGATGTGTTGAAGCAAGAATTGTGCAAGACCAGAAGGCGTACGAGCAAGATTTCTTTTTTATCAGGCTGGTTTTAGAACAGGCCAACAATACTCAGAGGAAGGGGGATCGCCAAGACCTTTCCTCAGTGTTACAAGGCCAAGAGCCAACGCTTCAGGGGTTTGGTCTTCTGGAAGATTTTGAAGAAAGATCATTTACCGATAAAACACTTGTATCAAAAGACCCATTCGCATCACTTGATGGAGTGTTGGACTTTTCTTCTTCTTCTTCTTCTTCTTCTTCGTCTTTGGATGCTCGAGATCGTTCTTCAGAGCTTACTCCCGTTGCTTCTGGAGATCTTTCTATTGCAGCAGATCCTTTTTCTCCTGATTCCTCTAGAGATCTTTCTAGTGCTTCTGCTTCGTTAACAAGAAAAAGTGAAACTTCCAGAATTCTGGAAACCTACTTTAATGATCCCAAGCATTACGCCCTCGCGATTGAAGAGACAAAAAAGTACGGCCCGATGCTTGTCCTTAAAAAACTAACTGGCGGGCAAGTTTTCCTCCGCTATTTTGGTAAGGATTATACCAATTGGAAGTCAGTATACAGCTTTTTAAAATCCGATGAGGTCATTGATAAAACTCCTTCCGAATATAGAACAAAAGCTGCGATCGACGAGATCTTCTTGCTAAAAACAGAGCTTTCTAAAGGGTCAAGAGAACAGCTGGAAGCTTTGCATGGTGGAAAGATGTATGGGCTTGACTTTCCAAAAGAATTCCTGTCGGATGCGAAGAATCGTCCAGTAGAATATTCCCGATTTTTCCACAGCCTGTCCTCAGAGCAGAAAGCAGAATGGGACAGCTGGCTTATATCAGCTTTGCGCAACCCTCTTTTAAACGAAGAATACGATCCTGAAAATGATGCAGATGATGAAGAAGATCCTATTAAGGTGCTTTCGTTAGAAGCACTTAACAGCGTCGCCGTATTGGAATATTCAGGTGATCAGACAAAGATCGTCTTTATTCAAAAAACACCTGACGGCAAAGAATATCTCTCTATTCGGAACATGACTGCTTTCGAGCGTTTCGCCGCCTTTATATTTACTCTTGGTTCTAAAGACATCCCTGAACCTAAAGCCTTCTATGTTGTACAAAAGCATTTGATGGACTCTCTATCGGAATTTAAGCAATTCCTCTCTCCTAAAGACTATAACATCCTTCAAGCTGCTGCACGTGAGGCATCGAGGGGGACCCTTACAGTGTACGATCCTCATGTGCCCGATAATACCGATGACAGAGATACTTCAGTAGTTAATGCATTACTTGCTTATATCAAGGACGAGAAGTCGATCCTATTGCAAGTCGAAGGTGATGTTGAAGATGAAGGAAAGGTAGAGAATTTACGTCTGAACGCTGTGCGATATGACTCTCTCCGCCCGGTGAAAAGACTTGAGAAGACGGATTGGGAAAAAGTCTCTGTCCTTCTTACCGAAGAAAATGTCAATGCGTTTATCAATGCACTAGAGGCTGACTGGATGAACTTGGACGACGCCAAAAACCTTGGACTGATCTACAGGTTGTTGAAAAATTTAGAGCCTACCTATCATAGAATTGAGTCTGAGGTCCAAAGGCTGCATCCTTCCATCGCAATGAAAGATTCTGCTGGTAAACCTACTTCAGGCTCTGAAAAGCTGATGCGGGAAGCATTCCCTGCCTACTTCTTACTCCTTGACTACCATCAGTCCCTCACAAAGGAATTCCAACTGCGAAAACAAAAAAGAGAAGCATTAATAGCAGGTGAGGAAGCTAGAAAAGCGGCAGAACTGCAGGCGCGGCTAGAAGAGCGAGCGCAGCCAACTGACGAAGGCGCTAAGAAAGTGGGTGCTGCAAGTAGCGATGATGTAAGCCAAACTTCAGAAGGTATTGAAGGCCCTTCTACTTCAGTTTCTTCTTTTGAGCTATCTGCTACAGACACCTATCTTCCCGGCGATGCCAGTGCGCTACAGACTTATGCACATAATCCAAATGAATACATCCTGAGAGTGGAACCGCTTGGAGATGCTTCTTATCTTGTCGCTTTCCCAGTTTCAGACCTGGACGTAATGGAGAAGCTCCAAAAGACTCTCCTGGATCTCACGGATTGGAAAAAAGTTGGCGAGTATTTCGCTAAGAATGAACGCTTTGATAAAATTTTAGACAAAATTCTCAGAGAGTCTGGGGATGACCTTGAGCCTGTCCATGCAATTGTCAAAAAAGTTTTCGATAAGATGCATGAGGTATTTGAGAAAAAGAAAAAAGACTACCAAGAAACAGGCACCCCAACCATCGGAGAAGGTGGTTTTTATACGAAGGAATTTACTGCATATATCGAACAGGAAGTCCCAGGATATTGGTATATCTGCAAGACCCTTGGAAAGCTTGAGGATATGAGAAATAAACTGGCTGCTGAGCCTGAGGTAGAGATGTCTGTCTCACAAATAAGCGAGCTATCATCGACAGCATCCTCAGATCCTGAAACCAAAGCCCTTATTTCCTTTAGCGAAGATCCTGAGTCTGTCATATTGATAGTTGAGATGGATGATACATCGCAACAGTTGAGTGCAATGAGAGCAAATCAAGCCGATAGATTGGATTTTGACCAATTAGTAACTGTTTTAGAAACTGGATCGGGTATTTTGGGTAGCATCGAAAAGGACAAGAGATCTAGGACTGACTGGAACAGCGTCTCACAATATTTGAAGAAAGATGGTCGTCTAGAACGAATATTATCTGGTTTGAGCGGCGATGAAAGCGCAAGACAGTCTGCTCGAAAATTGGCGCTAGAAATTCATCGGGAAATGGAGAATATCTTTGGTGTAATGAAAAAAGTTTATACTGAGAGCGGAGCGAGCTTTTCTGTTGCAGACAGCGCTCTTCTCAGCGAAGAATTTATTACTTATACCGAGAGCCAATTGCCCCATACCAGAGAAGAAATTCTAGCCCTTTTTGAAGTTAGAAGAATATGCGCGGACTTCCTTGCTCCTCCAAAATCCACCTCTCCTGTTGATCTTCTCAGCTCAAGTGGTTCTGTAGGAAAAAATAGCGGTGACAGCGGCGTTGGATCTGTTAGCAGCGCTGGATTTGTCAAAATTCCTAAGCCTTTCTCTAAAAGTGAAATTGAAGCGTTGAGAACGTTTGGGACGGATCCTCAAGGGCATGTCCTCAAGGTCCATAAGAAAGGAAAGGACAAAGAGCTGGTAGTAGCGAAGATGACAATTTTCAACCGGAACTGGGAGTCGCAATGGAAAGATGTTGCGGACTATTTGGGCGAACCAGAAAGATTAAAAGATACATTGGAACAAGCGAAAAATGTTGTCTACTACCGTGTGATGCAGGAAATTTTGACCCACGTACAGCCGATCATCATTGGGTTGGAAAAGGAGTTTGTTAAAAAGAACCCTGGTAAATTGGTCCTTGTGGGCCCTTCACTTTCTCATGAATTTATGAAATACATCATGGAAAAATTTCCAGCTTATGGAGTTTTACAGGATTTTATGCTTCAAGTGTTGAATGTAGACCTTGGGAGTTCCCCAGAACATGAGGATTCAGAAGAGGTTATTGATGATGGTAGCAAGTCTTTGGATTCTAGCGATTCAGCAGATGGACAGTTAAGGTCAATTAGCGAAGATTAATACAAAAACAAGTTTGTATCTCCCCCCGGGTGCTAGGGATTTCCCTAGCACCTTTTTTCTCTGCAAAAATCAAAATCCATGTTAAGGTATTCCGTAAAAGTGAGGAAGCATGGAAAAACGAAAATTAGTCATTATCGGATCAGGTCCGGCCGGCTACACTGCAGCTATTTATGCGGCAAGGGCCAACCTTGAGCCCCTTTTATTCGAAGGTTTTTTTTCAGGCCCATCAGGTGGCCAGCTTATGACCACAACGGATGTAGAGAACTACCCGGGGTTCCCGCAAGGGGTCACAGGCCCAGACCTCATGGTTGATTTTCGGAAACAGGCAGAGCGCTTTGGAACGGTTTTTGTCACTGAAGACGTCGATTCCTTCGAAAACGACAAGCCCCCATTCCTTATCAAGAGCAACTCCAAGGTCGTGCTTGCCGATGCAGTCATTATTGCGACGGGAGCGACCGCAAAAAGGCTCGATATCCCCGGCACAAGGGATGGCGAATTTTGGCAAAAAGGGGTCACCGCTTGCGCAGTATGCGATGGAGCAGCGCCGATCTTTAGGGGAAAAGACCTCTATG